>NZ_JBEYBQ010000015.1:0-98828 GCF_040632295.1 Isoptericola sp. NPDC019482 | reverse complement strand
CCGACAGATCTACCGCGCCCTCAACGCCACCGCGCGCTACGACCCCGACCTCACGAACCCGACCCCGGCTTGACAGGACATAGAAGGATCGCCGGCCTCCCCGGCCCCCGAGGAGGCCCCCTCTCGCGACCCCCGCGGCGAAGGGCTGGGGGACGACGTCAGCTTCGCGCGGGCCAAGCCGTGGACCCTGCTGGCACCCGGGGACTGCTTCGAGGCGAGCGAGTTCGTCACGCTGGTGCCCCTCGTCCCCTGTGCCCGGTCCTCGGCCTACGCCGTGTACTACGCCGGTGACGCCCCGGCGGGCACGGCCTGGCCGGGGAGCGCCACCGGCGAGGGCGTCGCGGACGCGACCTGCGACGCCGCCCTTCACGCCCTCGGCCGGAGTCCGCAGGACGTGCCCTGGTGGTCGTGGTTCACCGACGAGGACGGGTGGGAGTCGTCGCCGCACGTCATGTGTGCGGCACAGCCGGCGGACGGCGTGCCCACGCCGTCCCCGACGCCCGAGCCCGGCCACGACGGTTCGTCCGCCGACGGCGGTCCGACGTACCTGGGCGTCGTCCCGTCGCCGTCGTGCTTCGACGCCGAGCCCCTCGTGGAGCGGGGTGACATGTACGTGCCCGTCGCCGGGTTCTGCGACGAGCCGCACACCGGCCAGGTGTTCGCCGACGATCGCCTCACCCTCGCGGACGCCGTGGACGACGCGACGATCTGGTCGGTCGGCCGGGAGATGTGCGCGAGCGCCTGGACGGAGTTCGTCGGCGGCGAGTACAGCGGGCCGCCCCTGGAGATCTGGACCCTGGCCCCTCGGTACACCGAGTGGCTGGCAGGCAGCAGGGTCGTGACGTGCGCGGTCACCTTCGACGACCCGCTGACCACGAGCCTCGTGGGAGCGGCGGGCTGACCGGCGCCCTCAGCCCAGGCCGGGGGCGGTGAGTGCGAGCACGCCGATGACGACCGCACCGCCCCAGCACAGGAAGACGTCGAACCCGCGGCTGCGCACCACGAGGCCGACGGGCCCGGTGGACGACGTGGCGCGCCAGGTGCCGGCCACCGCCAGCGTCAGCGCGATGGTGCCGGTGCCGACGCGCGCCCCCACGAGCACACCGAGCACGACGGCGAGCACGATGCCGACGAGCACGGTGACGATGGCCCGCTCAGGTCCGGGCAGGGGGCGCGCGGGCTCCTCACCCTTCGCCCCGACCGAGTGCCACGTGGGCGCGGGCTCGGTCCCTCCGGGGTCACGCGGAGGGTCGGGCAGCGCACGGGGATCCACGGCAGCCGAGCCTACCGTCGTGGGGCCACGGCGAGCACCGGACCTCCACGCCCGCAGGGTTACGGTGAGGACCGTGCCCGACCCGACGCCCGACGCCACGCTCGCCTCCCCCGTCCCCCGTTCCGTCGTCGTGGTGGGCGCCGGCCTGGCCGGCGCGCAGACCGTCGCCGCGCTGCGCGCGCACGGCTTCGACGGGCGGATCACGCTGCTCGGCGCGGAGGGCGTGTCCCCGTACGACCGCCCGCCGCTCTCCAAGGAGCTGCTGACGCGGCCCGAGCCGGTGTGGCTGAGCGCGGACCTCGGCGTCGACGTCGAGGCGCTCGCCGACGACGTGCGGCTCGCCGAGCCCGCCCTGTCGCTGGCCCCGGGACCGGACGGCGTGGTCGTCACGACCGCACGGGGCGAGGTCGCGGCCGACGCCGTCGTGCTCGCGGTGGGCTCCGTGCCGCTGGTCCCGCCGGGGTTCGGCGCGTCGTCCCTGCTGCACACCGCCGCCGACGCCGACCGCCTCCGAGCGGCGCTGCGCGACGATGCCGGGCTGCGTTTGGCGATCGTGGGCGCCGGCTGGATCGGCGCGGAGGTCGCCGGGGTAGCCGCGGGCGCCGGCGCGGACGTCACGGTGCTCGAGGCGGCCGGCGCACCGCTGTCGCGCCAGCTGGGACCCGACGTCGGCGGGCTGCTCGCGGGCTGGTACGCGGACGCCGGGGTGCGCCTGCGCACGGGCGCCGCCGTGGCGGCCGTGGAGGGCTCCGGCGTGGTCCTCGCCGACGGCGAGCACGTCCCGGCGGACCTCGTGCTCACCGCGGTGGGCGCGCGGCCGGCGTCGGGCTGGCTGGCCGGCGCGCTGCCGCTGGACGCGCGCGGCGCGCTCCTCGTGGACGGCGACGGTCGCGTCCCCGGGCATCCCCGCGTCTGGGCGGTCGGCGACGTCGCGTCGCGCGCGCACCCCGTGTTCGGCACGGTGCCCGGCGGGCACTGGTCGGCCGCGCTGCACGACCCCGACCCCACCGTGCGCGCGATGCTCGGCGTCGAGCCGGCCGGCACCGGGCACGCGCCGTACGTCTTCTCGCAGCAGCTCGGGCACGACCTGGCGCTGCTGGGCCTGCCGGTCACCACCGGGCCCGACGCCTCCCCCGTGGTGCTGCGCGGCACCCCCGGCGAGGGCCCGTGGGCAGCGCTCTACCTGGACCCGGCGGAGCACCCGGAGCTCGGCGGCGCGCCCGACGGCGTCGTGACCGTCCGCGCCGTCCTCCTGGTCGACTCGCCGCGCGACGTGGGCGGCGTGCGCCGGCTCATGAGCCGCGGTGAGCCGCTGCGCCTGGACCTGGCGAAGGCCACCGACCCCGCCGTCCGGCTGAAGTCCGCCGTCGCCGACCGACCGTAGCCCGCCGGCCGACGGTTCTGATCGCGAACGTGATGAAGCCGAAAACGTCCGCGATCAGAACCGTCGGCGAAGCGTCAGTGCGCGAAGTGGCGCGTCCCGGTGAGGTACATCGTCACGCCGGCGGCCTGCGCGGCCTCGATCACCTCGGCGTCGCGGATGGACCCGCCGGGCTGCACGACGGCGCGGACGCCGGCGTCGAGCAGCACCTGCAGGCCGTCGGCGAACGGGAAGAACGCGTCGGACGCGGCGACCGCGCCGCGCGCCCGCTCGACCGGCCCGGAGTCGCCCTCGGCGAGCGTGTTCGCGCGCTCGACGGACAGGCGGCAGGAGTCGACGCGGTTGACCTGGCCCATGCCGATGCCGACGGCGGCGCCGTCGGCGGCGAGCAGGATCGCGTTGGACTTGGCGGCCCGGACGGCCTTCCACGCGAACGCCAGGTCGGCGAGGGTGGCCTCGTCGGCGGCCTCGCCGGCGGCGAGGGTCCACGACGCGGGGTCGTCGCCCTCGGCCTGGAACCGGTCGACCTCCTGGACCAGCATGCCGCCGGAGATCGGGCGGTTCTCGGCGACGGCACGCGGCGGGGTGTCGACGACGAGCAGACGGACGTTCTTCTTCTTCTGCAGGATCTCGAGCGCCTCGGGCTCGAACCCGGGTGCGACGACGACCTCGGTGAAGATCGGCGCGATCCCCTCGGCCGCGGCCTTCGTGATCACGCGGTTGGCCGCGATGACGCCGCCGTACGCCGAGACCGGGTCGGTGGCGTGCGCGCGGGCGTGCGCCTGCGCGATGTCGTCGCCGACGGCGATGCCGCACGGGTTGGCGTGCTTGATGACCGCCACGGCCGGGCCCTCGTGGTCGTGCGCGGCGCGCCAGGCGGCGTCGGCGTCCACGTAGTTGTTGTAGCTCATCGCCTTGCCGTGCAGCTGCGTGGCCTGCGCGAGGCCCGTGCCGCCGTCGGTCCGCGTGTAGAGCGCGGCCTTCTGGTGCGGGTTCTCGCCGTAGCGCAGCACCGCGGCGCGCTCGAAGGCCGCGCCCGTGACGTCGGGCATGTGGGACTCGACGGCCGTCTCGTCCGGCGCGTACGCGCTGGCGAACCAGGAGGCCACGGCGACGTCGTACTGCGCGGTGTGCGCGAACGCGGCGGCGGCGAGGCGCTTGCGCTGCGCGAAGGTGAAGCCGCCGCCCTGCACCGCGGCGACGACGTCGTCGTACCGCGCCGGGTCGACGACGACGGCGACGCTCGGGTGGTTCTTCGCCGCCGCGCGGACCATCGACGGCCCGCCGATGTCGATCTGCTCGACGACCTCGTCCGGGCCGGCACCCGACGCGACCGTGGCCGCGAACGGGTACAGGTTCACGACGACGAGCTCGAAGGCCTCGATGCCGAGGTCGGCGAGCTGGGCGAGGTGGTCGGCCTTGCGGGTGTCGGCCAGGATGCCGGCGTGCACGCGCGGGTGCAGCGTCTTGACGCGGCCCTCGAGGCACTCGGGGAAGCCCGTGAGCTCCTCGACGCGGGTGACGGGGACGCCGGCGGCGGCGATCTTCGTGGCGGTGGAGCCGGTCGAGACCAGCTCGACGCCCGCAGCGTGCAGGGCGGTGGCGAGCTCGGTCAGGCCGGTCTTGTCGTAGACGCTGAGCAGCGCGCGGCGCACGGGGCGCTGGGCGTCGTCGGCGAGCTGGACGTCGGGGGCGGTCGGTGCACCGGACATGAGTGTCTTCTCCTCGGGCGGGTTCTCGCGGAAAGACCCTCGCACCCAGGCGGGCGGCGCGCATGGCGGGACGTCTCGGCCGCTCCCCGGTGGTGACCCACCCTCGCCAGTCACGGCCCCGGCGAGTCTACCGAACGTCGCGGGGACCGGTCACGGCAGCGCGACCTCGATGCCCAGTAGCTTCCAGGCCCGTGCGGCCATCGGCGCGCGCTCGGCCGCGGGGCGGCGGGTGAGCGCGCCGGCCACGAGCTCCACGCCGAGCATGAGGTCGTCGACCGTCGTACCGGGCGGCACCTGGCCGGCCTCGAGCGCCGCGCCGTGGCGCGAGGCGAGCACCGCGGAGACGCGGTCGCGCAGCTCGACCATCCGCGCGGGGCGGTCCTCGGCCAGCAGGTCGACCACGCCCACGGACTCGATGGCGTGCCGGGTCACGAGGCCGAGGAGCTCCGGCAGCGCGGCGCCCGCGGCCGACGCCGCCTCCAGCGCGTCCACGTTCTCCTCGACGACGGCGGCGACGAGCGAGACGCGGTCCGGGAAGTGGCGGTAGAGGCTGCCCTGCCCGACGCCCGCGCGGCGCGCGATCGAGCTCAGCGGCGCGGCCGTGCCGGACTCGGCGAAGACGGCGTGCGCCGCCTCGAGGAGCGCCGCGCGGTTGCGGGGCGCCGCCGCGGGACCGGGGTTGCTCCGGGGGGAGGGGCGCGGGTTGCTCCGAGCGGTGGGCACCGGAATAGACTAGCAACCGGACAGCATTGTCCGGTTAGCACGACCGCAGCCCGTGAGGGACCCGCCAGCAAGGAGAGCACCATGGCCCTGTCCGCATCCTCGACCGTCGGCGAGTGGCTCGACCACCCCGTCGGAGGCCGCATCCTCGGCGCCGTCCTCGAGCAGGCCGGCGCGTCGGCCGAGGCGCTCGCCCCGGCGCGCGGCCTCCCGCTCGAGCAGCTCGTGGCGTTGTCGAACGGCCAGTTCCCCGCGGAGATGGTCGACGGTCTCGTCGCCGCGTACCGCGAGCAGGCGCCGGACGACGCCTCGTCCGGGTCCGCCGCGGAGGGCACCCCGGCCCCCGCCGCCTGGGCCGAGCAGGTCACGCCCGGCCGCTTCACCGGCCAGACCGTCGTCGTGACGGGTGCGGCATCGGGGATCGGCCGCGCCGTCGCGTCCCGCGTGGCCCGCGAGGGCGGCCGCGTCGTCGCCGTCGACCTGGCGAAGGAGAAGCTGGACGAGCTCGCGGAGTCGCTGTCCGGCGTCGTGCCGGGCGCCGAGGTCGTCGCCGTCGCGGGCGACATCACGTCGCCCGACTCGGTCGAGGAGATCGTGCGTGCCGCCGGGGACCGGGTCGACGCGCTCGCCAACGTCGCCGGGATCATGGACGACATGGGCGCGGTGCACGAGCTCACCGACGCCACCTGGGAGCGCGTGATGCGCGTGAACGTCGACGGCACCATGCGCCTCATGCGCGCCGTCCTGCCCGGGATGCTCGCCGCCGGCCGCGGCCGCATCGTCAACGTCGCCTCGGAGGCCGGGCTGCGCGGGTCCGCCGCGGGCGCCGCGTACACGGCGTCGAAGCACGCCGTCGTCGGCCTCACCAAGTCGTCCGCCGTGATGTACGCGGGCACGGGCGTGCAGGTGAACGCCGTCGCCCCGGGCGGCGTGGCGACCGGTATCCAGGTGCCGACCCAGGCCGAGTTCGGCGGCGCGCGCCTCGGCCGGTACATGGGCAACATCCCCGGCATCGCGACGGCGGAGCACCTCGCCGCGTCGATCACGTTCCTGCTGTCCACGGACGCGGTGAACCTCAACGGCGCGATCCTCGCGTCCGACGGCGGCTGGTCCGCCGTCTGACCCGACGCGTCAGGGCCAGCGCGTGGTCGATCGCGCTGGCCCTGACAGCTCACGGGGTCACTCGCCGGGCATCGGGAGGACGTCGTCGGCCCAGGTGTCCGGCGTGCCGACCCGCCACAGCGAGTGCACGAGACCGAGCGCGACCGTCGTCGCCGCGAGCAGCGCGACCAGCACCCCCAGGACGACGCCGATGCCGCCCGCGTCGAGCAGCGTGCCGCCGACCAGCGGCGCCAGCGGCATGGCCGCCACCCCGCTCAGCCCCAGCACGGAGGCGAGGCGCCCCTGCATCTCCCCCGGCGTGATCGCGGCGGTGTAGCCCGCCATCGCCGCGTTGACGGCCGGCACCAGCAGCACCCCGACGCCGATCAGCACGACGTACGCGAGGTACTCCTGCACGACCGCCATCGCCGCGAAGGCCGCGACGAGCAGCCCGAGCGCCGCCACCGTCAGGACCCCGAGCCGCAGCCTCGCCACGAGCGGGGGCGCGATCACCGCACCCAGCAGCATCGATTCCGCGGCGACCATGTCGAGGACGCCGATGAGCACGGGCGAGGTGCCGGATCCCGCGAGCTCGAGGTGGATGGCGATGAGCATCCCGGTCAGCGCCACGTTGACGACGACGAACATCCCCAGGCACGCCCGGAACAGGGGTAGCGACCACACGAAGCGGAGCCCCTGCCGCAGCGCGAAGACGGGGCGCAGGGCACGCTGGTCCGCGACGTCACCGTTCAGCGGCTCCTTGACGAAGGCCGCGCAGAGCGCCGTGACCGCCTCTCCCACGACCGCCCCGATCATCGGCACGACGTGCGCCACGCCGTACAGCACGCCGCCCAGCGGCCCCCCGAGGATCCCCGCCAAGGCGTCGCGACCCTGCGCGACGGCGTAGGCGGTGGGCAGCTGCGACGGCGGGACGACTGCGCGGAACGCCCCGCTGATCGCGGGGTCGAGGAAGGCCGTGGCGACCGCCGCCCCGAAGAGCACCGTGGCGAGGTGCCACGCCGTGAGCCGACCGGTGATCCCCGCGACGACGACCGTCGCCCACAGGACGGCGGCGACGCTCGCGGCGACGACAACCAGCCGACGCCGGTCCGTCCGGTCGGCGACGACGCCGGCAGGCAGGGCCGCGAGCAGCGCGCCGCTCTGACCCACCGCCGCGATCACCCCGGCGGCGGTCGGCGACCCGGTGAGCTGCAACGCCAGGAGCGGCACCGCGAACCTGGTGACGCTCCCGCCCAGCGACTGTGCGGTGAGGCCTGTCATCAGCAGCATGTAGGGCCGGTTGCGGCGCAGGGGCGCGAGCGCCCGGGCCGGGTCGACGGGGACGGTCTCGCTCGCGGTGGACGGCGACGCGGCCGCCTGGGTCTCGGTCATGGGCACGACCGTAGACTCGCAACACATCTTGCGCAATAGCTATTGCGCATTAGGTATTGCGGGAATCTTGCTACGCTCGACCCGTGCTGGAGACCATGGAGATCAGCGATCCCGAGTCCTTGCGCGCCATCGCCAACCCGGTGCGGCAGCGGATCCTCATGCAGCTCGCGGCGGCCGGTCACGCGCGTGCTGCCGACCTGGCCGAGGCGATCGGTCACCCCGCGAACTCGGTGAGCTTCCACCTCCGGGTGCTGGCCCGGGCGGGGATGATCACGGAGGCCCCCGAGCACGCCCGCGACAAGCGGGACCGCGTCTGGAAGAACGTCGCGACCAGCTACAACGTGAAGCCCGCCGCCGGCGACGCGGCCGACCTCATCCTGCGCCCGACCGTCGAGTGGCTCTCGGAGGTGTTCGCGCACGGCAGCCACGAGGAGACCCTCGACGCCGGCCGCACGTTCATGCTCACCACGATGATGCTCACTCGTGAGGAGGCGAACGAGCTCATCCTCGAGCTCTCGCAGCTCCTCAACCGGTGGTCGGAGCGCAGCGTGGCCGCGTCCCGCGACGAGCCCCTCGTCCCGCGCGAGGTGTACCAGCTGCTCACTGCGATCGCGCCGCGGGACGACCCCCGCGGCGACGCCGCCCGGGACGCCGAGGGATCCTGAGCGGCGACGTCACCCGACGACGGCGCGCCGACCGTCGACCCGCAGCCCCTCGCGCGCGACGCGGCCCACGGTCTCGACCAGCAGGGCGCGCTCGGCGACCTTGATCCGCTCGTGCAGGGACGCCTCGTCGTCGTTGTCGAGCACGGGCACGACGGCCTGGGCGAGGATCGGGCCGGTGTCGACGCCGGCGTCGACGACGTGCACGGTGCAGCCGGTGACCTTCACGCCGTAGGCGAGGGCGTCGCGCACGCCGTGCGCGCCGGGGAACGACGGCAGCAGCGCGGGGTGGGTGTTGACGATCCGGCCGGCGAACCGCTCGACGAACGAGGGCGCGAGGATGCGCATGAACCCGGCGAGCACCACGTAGTCGGGCCGGAAGACGGCGACGGCCTCGGCCACGCCGTCGTTCCAGGCGGGACGGTCGTCGAAGTCCTGCGGGGCGACGACGACGGACGCGACGCCGGCGTCGCGGGCCAGGTCGAGCGCCCCGGCGCCGGGCTTGTCGGAGACGACGCCGACCACGCGGGCGCCGTACGCGGCGTCGTCGTGGGCCGCGAGCAGCGCCGCGAGGTTGGAGCCGCCGCCGGAGGCGAGGACCACCAGCCGGGCCTGGGCCGTGCCCTGGGTGGAGGTGGACGCGACGGGGTGGCCGGACGGGGTCTGCACGACGTCACCCTACCCGCGCGTCCCCGCCGACCGTCGCGCTCGGGACGAGGCCCCGGCCTACTCCCGCCGAAGCCGCGTGCCGACCTGCAGGTGCGCGCACGCCAGCACGACCGCCGCCCCGACCCCGACCTCGACGGCCACCACCGCCCCGGTGAGCAGCGGGTCGGCGCCCACCTGCGCCAGGCGGCCGGCGCCGACCGCTCCCCCGGCCCAGTGCTGCAGCAGCCCGGTCACGACGCCCGCGAGCACCACCGTCCCCGCGAGCACCTGGGCCAGGTCGGACCAGCGCACGCGGTCGGGGTCGAGCCGCCGCCACGCGAACCAGCCAGCGAGCGCGCCGCAGGCGACGACGGCGAGCGGCCCCGCGACCGTCGCGGTCGGGCCGGACCAGTCCGGGCCGGGCAGCGCACCCAGCAGCGGCACCGCGGGCAGCGGGCCCGTCTCGGTGCCGCCCGGGGCGTACAGGGTGCCCTGACCGACGGCGAACCCGGTCCCGGCCAGCCACGAGGCGGCCCAGAGCACGAGGTTGGGCAGCAGCGCGAGCTGCGCGACGGCGAACACGACGCCGCCGATCCAGCCCGGGTCGAGCCCGGTCACGACGTCCTCCGACGTCGCCCGCCCGGCCACGACCCACACCAGCGTGAGCGCGGCCCCGAGCCCGGTCAGGGCGGCGAGCGCGACCGTGCCCGCCTGCAGCCCGAGCCGCGCGACGTCGGGCACCGTGCGGTCGAGCAGGCCACCGGGGACGACGACCTCGGGCCGGTCCGGCGGCACGAGGATGCCGAGGGCCGCGCCGGCGCCGCCCACGACGGCGCCACCGAGCGCCGCGAGGGCGAGCCGGGGCGCCGCGGCGGCGAGCCCCTCACCGCCCGCCACGCCCGCGGTCGCGGCGGCGAGGGCCACGGTCGCGGCGGCATAGGTGACGGTCGCCCCCGCCCAGGCAGCCAGGGTGGGCAGCGCCGAGCGCTTGACGGACACGTAGGTGGTGAAGACCGCCAGGGCGCCGATCCCGAGGGGCACCAGGGTGATGACGCCGGAGCCGGCGTCGACCGGCACGCCGTGCCCCAGCAGCCACAGCCCCGTGGCGACGCCGACGGCCCCGGTCCACGCGGAGTCCGGCGACCCGCCCAGCACCCCCACGACGGCGAGCAGCACGACGACCGCCCCGGAGAGCACGACGCCCTGCACGGTGGCCCACGCGCCCGACGTCGCGGCCGCGAACCGCTCGCTCCCCCGCCCGAGGCGGCGCGTGGGGCCGTCGCCGTCGACGGTCCGGGTGGGGCGGGTGCCGGGTGGTGCGCTCACCGGCCCATCGTCACCCGCGCCGCGGGCAGAACCCCGCAGACACACAGACGGCGCCCGCCCCCGCAGGGGCGAGCGCCGTCGTGGGCGTCGCGTGGCGCCGGAGCGCCCTCAGGTCAGAGCGACTTGAGGATCTCGCGCATGAGCTCGGCGGTCTCGGACGGCGTCTTGCCGACCTTCACGCCCACGGCCTCGAGGGCCTCCTTCTTGGCCTGCGCGGTGCCCGCCGAGCCGGAGACGATGGCGCCGGCGTGGCCCATGGTCTTGCCCTCGGGGGCGGTGAAGCCGGCGACGTAGCCGACGACCGGCTTCGTCACGTGCTCCTTGATGTAGGCGGCCGCGCGCTCCTCGGCGTCGCCGCCGATCTCGCCGATCATGACGATCGCCTGGGTCTCCGGGTCGTTCTCGAAGGCCTCGAGGGCGTCGATGTGCGTGGTGCCGATGACCGGGTCGCCGCCGATGCCGATGGCGGTGGAGAACCCGAGGTCCTTCAGCTCGTACATCATCTGGTAGGTCAGGGTGCCCGACTTCGACACGAGGCCGATCGGGCCCTTGCCGGTGATGGTGTGCGGCGTGATGCCGGCCAGCGACTCGCCCGGCGTGATGATGCCGGGGCAGTTCGGGCCGATCATGCGGGTCTTCTTGCCCTGGAGGTAGGCGAAGACCTCGGCCGAGTCCTGCACCGGGACACCCTCGGTGATGACGACGATCAGCGGCATCTCGGCGTCGACGGCCTCGATGGCCGCGTCCTTGGTGAACGCCGGGGGCACGAACAGGACCGACACGTTCGCGCCGGTCTCCGCCATGGCCTCCTTGACGGTGCCGAAGACGGGCAGCGTGACGTCGTTGCCCTCGTGGTCCTTGTGGGTCACGGTGGTGCCGGCCTTGCGGGCGTTCACGCCGCCCACGATCTGCGCGCCGGAGTCGAGCATCAGGGCGGTGTGCTTGGCACCCATCCCGCCGGTGATGCCCTGGACGATGATCTTGCTGTCCTTGTTGAGGTAGATCGACATTGTTCTCGAATCTCTGCTTTCGACGTCGGCGGGGCGCTCAGAGGTGGGCGAGCTCGGCGGCCTTGGCCGCGCCGCCGTCCATGGTCTCGGCCAGGGTGACCAGCGGGTGGTTCGCCTCGCGCAGGATGGCGCGGCCGAGGTCCACGTTGTTGCCGTCGAGGCGCACGACGAGCGGCTTGGTGGCCTCGTCGCCGAGGATCTCCAGCGCGCCGACGATGCCCTTGGCGACCTCGTCGCAGGCGGTGATGCCGCCGAAGACGTTGACGAACACGCTCTTGACCTGCGGGTCGTTGAGGATGACGTCGAGCCCGTTGGCCATGACCTGGGCGTTGGCGCCGCCACCGATGTCGAGGAAGTTGGCGGGCTTCACACCGCCGTGCTCCGCGCCGGCGTAGGCGACGACGTCGAGGGTGCTCATGACGAGCCCCGCGCCGTTGCCGATGATGCCGACCTCGCCGTCGAGCTTGACGTAGTTGAGGCCGTTCTCCTTGGCCTTGGCCTCCAGCGGGTCCGCCGCGGCCTTGTCCTCGAGCGCCTCGTGGTCCGGGTGGCGCACCTCGGAGGCGTTGTCGTCCAGCGAGACCTTGCCGTCGAGGGCGACGATCGAGCCGTCCTCGGTGCGGACCAGCGGGTTCACCTCGACGAGCGTGGCGTCCTCGGCCGTGAAGACCGTCCAGAGCTTCTGGATGACGTCGGCGACCGGGGCCTTGAGGTCGTCGGCGAAGTTCGCGGCGTCGACGATCTCGCGCGCCTTGGCCTCGTCGATGCCGACGATCGGGTCGACGGCGACCTTGGCCAGCGCCTCGGGGCGCTCGACGGCGAGCTGCTCGATCTCCATGCCGCCCTCGACGGAGCACATGGCGAGGTAGTTGCGGTTCGCGCGGTCCAGGAGCACGGAGAAGTAGAACTCCTCGGCGATCTTGGCGCCCTGCGCGATCATCACGCGGTGGACCGTGTGGCCCTTGATGTCCATCCCGAGGATCTCGGTGGCCTTCTCCTCGGCCTCCGCCGGGGAGTGGGCCAGCTTGACGCCGCCGGCCTTGCCGCGGCCACCGACCTTCACCTGGGCCTTGACGACGACGGTCCCGCCGCCGAGCTTCTCTGCACCTGCGCGAGCCTCTTCGGGCGTCGTCGCGACGACGCCGCCGAGCACGGGCACGCCGTGCTTCTCGAAGATGTCGCGAGCCTGGTATTCGAACAGGTCCACCCTGCTGCGTCCTTCCATCGGTGGTGCCCCTGGGTCGGCAGAGGCCGGCACGAACGGATGTCTCGACATCAAGACATCCCCGAACAGGGTAGTCCGACCCGCACGACGCCGGGAACCGCGGCCCGGCAATCCCCCGCCGCAGGTGACCGATCCCACACGCCGCCGCCCGAGTTGTCAGACTCAGGACCGCCTATATCTCGACGTGGCTCTGACAGCTCACGAGCACCGCGAGCTGTCAGAGCCAGGACCACCTATACCTCCGTGTGGCTCTGACAATTCCGTCGGCCCGCGTCAACCTGGGTTGACAGCTATCCAGGCGTCAACCATAGTTGACGGCATGACGGAGAAGACGCTCGTCGGCGCGGCCGCCGGCGACGACCCCACGGAAGGGCTCCGCGCCGTCCGCGCGCTGCGCGACCTGGCCGACCGGCTCGAGACGCTCCAGGTAGAGCGTGCGCGACAGCTCGGCTGGTCGTGGCAGGACGTCGCCGACGCGCTCGGCGTGAGCAAGCAGGCGGTCCACAAGAAGCACGGCAGGAGGATCTGATGTTCGAGAGGTTCACCAAGGACGCGCGCGCCGCGGTGCAGGGCGCCGTCGAGGTGGCGGAGCGCGAGCGCTCCGAGTCGATCGACACCCGGCACCTGGTGGTTACGCTCGCCTCGGGCGCGGGGCACGTGCCGGCCGCCCTCGAGGCCTGCGGGCTCCGGCCCGACGACGTCGCGGCGCTCGCGCGCGACGCCGTGCGACGCGGCGAGGTGCTCGACGCGGAGGCGCTGGCCGCCGTCGGGATCGACCTCGACGAGGTCAGCCGGCGCGCCGACGAGACCTTCGGCTCGGGAGCGCTTGACCGTGCCGCCCGACGGGGCACCCGCCGGCGCAAGCACTGGCCGTTCACCGCCGACGCCCGCAAGGCGCTCGAGCTGTCCCTGCGCGAGGCGATCCGCCTCGGCGACAAGGGGATCGACGACCGACACCTGCTGCTCGGCGTGCTGCGCTCCGACTGCCCCGGCGGCCGGCTGCTGGAGGCCGCGCTGCACGACGCCGGCTCCGACGTCGCCGCGCTGCGCACCGCGGCCGAGCGGGAGGCCCGGGCGGCCTGAGGCGCCGCACGGTCTCAGCTCAGCGCCGCCTCCAGGAGGCCGAACGCCGCGTCCGCGGCGACCCGCTCCGGGCCGTGGAGGGCGTCGACCGGGCCGTGCACGAGCGTCCACGTGCCGTCGTCGTCGACCCGCACCCCGGCGGTCCGCGCCCCGCGCGCGTCCGCGACCGTCACCACGCCGCCGAAAGGGCGCCCGGTGAGCGCGCCGAAGCTCGCGGCCACGTACCCGGCGGCGGCCCGCGCCGTCGCGACGTCCGGGGCGACCGGCAGCGCCTGCCAGATGCCGGTGGGCCGCGACTCGAGGATCGCGCTGCCGTGCGGGGAGCGCACGATCAGCGCCGTGTGACGCTGGTCGCCCACCGTCCCGACCGCCTCGGTCCACTGGGTGGCGGTGAACAGCACGGCGCACAGCGCCGCGAGGTTCCCCACCGGCACCAGCCGTCCGTGGTCGTCGCGCGCCAGCCCGCGCAGCACGAGGGAGCTGAACCCCGCGCGCAGCAACGGGTCCCCGTCCGGGAGGGCGGGCAGCTGCAGCGCCTCGCGCGTCAGCTGCGCCTCGGGCGGGGTCGCCACGCGGAACAGGGTCATCAGCTCGTGCCCCGTCAGGCGCACCAGGTTCGCGGGCTCCGGCGCCCGCACGGTCGGTCGGGGGGCGGGGTGCTGGATCATGCGCGGGTCCTCGTCGGCTCGGTCGAACGGTGCGGAGGGCGTCGGCGAGCGTCTCCGCCGCGCCGTCGAGCGAGCTGGCGGGGCTTCCGCGCCCGGCCTGTCCGTCGCCGCCCCGTCGTCCTCGGTCGCGACGACCGTAGGGCCGGCGGGACGACGGTGCGATGGGGAGCGGTCCCCATCGGCACCGGACGGAGCGCATTCCTAGGGCCGCGAGACGGGGGCGTCGCCCTCCGCCGTGGCCGCCAGGTAGGCGCGCCCCCGCGGCGAGAGCCGGTAGCCGACGTCGAGGCTCTCGGTGAGTCCCAGCTCCTTGAGCCGGCGGACGCGGATCTTGAACGGGTCGCGCTCCATCCCGAGGTCGGCGGCGAGGGTGCGCGCGACGACGGCGGGCCGCGCCGCGACGAGCTCCAGGTAGGCCCGGGTCCAGGGCTCCGGGGCGGCGCGGTCCATCCGCGCGAGGCGGGTGCGGATCGCGTCGACGGCCGCCTCGTCGAGGTCGTCGTCCTCGCGCAGCGCGACCCGCGGGTCTGGGCCGACCAGCCGCAGGCCCACCCGGTACGGCTCGCCCTCGCCGCGCTTCTCGAGCCAGGCGCGGGCCGCGTCGGCGGAGCGGAATCCTGCGCCCCGGGCGTCGGCGTCGTCGACGCTCCCGAGGGTCGCCGGTTCCACCGACGTGACCTCGACGACGCCCACCCTCGTGCGCATCGTCGACCCGGCGCGCACGCGCACCACCGCCCACCGGCGGTAGGTGTGCGTCACGGTCCCGTCGGCGAGCCCGCGCAGCGTCCTGGCGTCGAGCAGCACACGGCCACCATGCCAGCGGCGACGGGCGTCCGCCCGGCCACCGTCAGAGCTTCGTGACCGGCGAGTACCGCAGCAGCAGCCGCTTGGTGCCGTCCGCGCCGAAGTCGATGCGCGCGACCGAGTTCGGGCCGCTGCCCTCGAGCGACACGACCGTGCCGAGACCGTAGGCGTCGTGCGTCACCTTGTCGCCGACGTCGAGGGACGGGACGTCCGCGTCCTTGCGCGGGGTGGCCGAGCCGAACGTCGCGCCCGTGCCCGCCGTCGTGCCGGCAGTCGTGGTGCCAGCGTCCTTCGGGCGGCCGATCCGGCCGCCGACGCCCTCGGACGGCGACCTCCGCTGCGGCGACCAGGTGCCGCCCGACGAGCCACCGCGGGCCCCGCCGCGCGCCGCGCCGTTCCGTGCCGCGCCGCCCCAGGCCGACCCGCCGCGGCGCAGGTACTGGGTGGACGACTCGCGCCGCCGCCAGTCCCACAGGTCCTCGGGGACCTCCTCGAGGAACCGGCTGGGCGGGAACTCGTTGGGCGCGCCCCACGCGGACCGCACCGCCGACCGGGAGATGTACAGCCGCTGCCGGGCGCGCGTGATCCCGACATACGCCAACCGCCGCTCCTCGGCGAGCTCGGAGTCGTCGTGCAGCGACCGCATGTGCGGGAACGTGCCGTCCTCCATGCCCGTGAGGAAGACGACGGGGAACTCGAGGCCCTTGGCGGTGTGCAGGGTCATGAGCGTGACGACGCCCTGGTCCTCCTTGGGCTCCTGCTCGGCCTCGCCGTCGGCCACGTCCTCGTCGGGGA
Source organism: Isoptericola sp. NPDC019482 (assembly GCF_040632295.1). Classification (NCBI taxonomy): domain Bacteria; kingdom Bacillati; phylum Actinomycetota; class Actinomycetes; order Micrococcales; family Promicromonosporaceae; genus Isoptericola; species Isoptericola sp. NPDC019482. Next base: position 83,028 of record NZ_JBEYBQ010000015.1, on the reverse strand, counting down.
TCTGGTCGGCGTCGGCCACCAGCGACACGCGCTCGAGGAAGTCGGCGAGATCGCCCTCGGGGTCGAGCTCGCTGAACTCGGCCGCGACGGCGTGCAGCTCGGCGAGGTTCTCGACGCGGGAGGCGTCCTGCGGGTCGTCCGACGCGCGCAGCTCCGCGAGGTAGCCCGTGCGGTCCAGGACGGCGCCGAGGATCGTGGCGGGTGGCTCGCCGTCGTCGACGAGGGCGCGCAGCTCGCGCATCATGTCGCGGAACGCCGTGAGCGGCTTGGACGTGCGCGACGTCATGCCGCCGATCTCCTCGGCACGCTCGAGCGCGGCCCCGAACGAGATCCGCTCCCGGTCCGCGAACGACGCGACGAGCGACTCGGCCTTGTCCCCCAGCCCCCGCTTGGGCACGTTGAGCACCCGACGCAGGTTGACGTCGTCGTCCGGGTTCGCCAGCGCCCGCAGGTAGGCGACGGCGTCCTTGATCTCGCGGCGCTCGTAGAACCGGGTGCCGCCCACGACCTTGTACGGCAGGCCGACGCGGATCAGCACCTCCTCCAGCGCGCGCGACTGCGCGTTGGTGCGGTAGAACACCGCGACGTCGCCGGGGCGCACGCCGTCGGAGTCGCCCAGCCGGTCGATCTCCTCGGCGACGAACCGCGCCTCGCCGTGCTCGTCGTCGGCCACGTAGCCGACGATCTTCTCCCCCGCGCCGGCGTCGGTCCACAGCCGCTTCGGCTTGCGGTCCGGGTTGCGCGAGATGACGGAGTTCGCGGCCGTGAGGATCGTCTGGGTGGAGCGGTAGTTCTGCTCCAGCAGGATGGTCGTGGCGTCCGGGTAGTCCTCCTCGAACTCCACGATGTTGCGGATCGTGGCGCCGCGGAACGCGTAGATCGACTGGTCGGCGTCGCCGACGACGGTGAGCTCGGCGGGGTCGAGACCGTCGACGCCGGGGCCGTCCGCCGTCGCGCCGGCCAGCTCGCGCACCAGCATGTACTGCGCGTGGTTGGTGTCCTGGTACTCGTCCACCAGGATGTGCCGGAACCGGCGGCGGTAGTGCTCCGCGACGTTCGGGAACGCCTGCAGCAGGTTCACCGTCGTCATGATGATGTCGTCGAAGTCGAGGGCGTTCGCCTGCGCCAGCCGCTGCTGGTAGCGCCGGTAGACGTCGGCCAGCACGGTGTCGAACTCGGGCGCGCCGCCGTCCGCGAGCCCCCCGGACGCGGCGCGCTCGCGCCAGCCCTCCTCCGTCGCGTCGACGCCGGAGCTCTGCGCGTAGGCCTCCGGGTCGATCAGCTCGTTCTTGAGGTCGCTGATCTTGTGCGCCAGCGAGCGCGCCGGGTACTTCTTCGCGTCGAGGTCCAGCTCGCGCGTCACCAGCGTGATGAGCCGCTGGCTGTCCGCGGCGTCGTAGATGGAGAAGCTCGAGCGCAGGCCGAGGGTCTTGGCCTCCTTGCGCAGGATCCGCACGCACGCGGAGTGGAACGTCGAGACCCACATCCGGCCGCCCGCCGGGCCCACCAGGTGCTCGACGCGCTCGCGCATCTCCGCCGCGGCCTTGTTGGTGAACGTGATCGCGAGGATCTCCCCCGCCCGCGCGCGGCCCGTGGCCAGCAGGTAGGCGATGCGGTGCGTGAGCACGCGCGTCTTGCCCGACCCGGCGCCCGCGACGATGAGCAGCGGCGAGCCCGCGTGCTCGACGGCGGCCCGCTGCTGCGGGTTCAGCCCCTCCAGCAACGCCTCGGGGTCCAGGTGCGAGAACGCCCCGCGCGACCGCGGACGCCCGGCGTCCGCGCCGCCGTCGTGCGCCTCCGACGCCGCGTCGCGCACCCACGCGGGCGCGCCGGAGGACGGGTCGGCGGCGTCGTCGTCCCAGCGCGGGGCGGTGGACGGCAGGCGCGCCGTGTCGTCCTTCGCGGCGTGGTCGAACCCGGGCAGGGACAGGCTGTCGAACAGGGAGGTCATCGTGGACCAAGCGTAGGCTCCGCAGCCGACATCTCGGTGCCGCCCACCCGTCCGCGGCACAGCCGCATCGGCGTGTGCGGGATGTCGTCCTCGAGATACTCGGGGCCGTCGGGGACGAAGCCGAACCGCCCGTAGAAACCGGTCAGCGGCGACTGCGCGCCGAGCACGACGTCGGCGCCCGGCGCCGCCGCCGTGGACACCTCCACGGCGACGCGCATGAGCACTCCCGACGCGCCCGTCCCGCGCACGTCCGGGTGGCACACCACGCGACCGATGCGCTGCACGTCGCCGTCGTCGAGCACGCGCGCCGTCGCGACCACGCGACCGGCCTGCCCGCCGTCGAGCAGGACGACGTGCCGCGCCGCGGGCTCGGCGTCGCGGCCGTCCAGGTCCGGGTACGCGCACTCCTGCTCGACGACGAACACGTCCTGCCGCAGCCGCCACGCCTCGTACGCGGTCCGCGCATCCAGCTCGTCGAGCGTCGCGACGCGCACCGTCCACCGATCGTCGTGCAGTGCCGCCGCGTCCTGCGTGGTCATGGTTCCCCCTCGTGCCGTCGCTACCGCCCGACACCTTAAGCCGCGCACCGATGAGATCCGCCCCCGGCACCCATCATCCCTGCACCGCACCCGGCGCGGCCGGCGCCGGGCCATCGCCCGAGGAGGTCCACCGTGGCCGCAGCACGATTCACCGGGGTCCAGACCGTCGCGGTGCCCGTCCGGGACCAGGACGCCGCGCTCGCCTTCTACACCGGGCCCCTCGGGCTCGAGGTCCGCTTCGACGCCGAGCTGCAGCCCGGCTTCCGGTGGGTCGACGTCGCCGCGCCGGGCGCCGCGACGTCGCTCGCGCTGGTGCGGGAGGGCGACGGGCTGCCCGCCGGCGTCGACACCGGGATCCGGCTCGTCACGCCCGACGCCAGGGCCGCCCACGCAGCCCTGACGGACGCGGGGGCCGACGTCGACGAGCTCCTGCTGTGGGGGACGGCCCCGCCGATGTTCTCCTTCCGGGACCCGGACGGGAACACCCTGTACGCCACCGAGAACCCGGCCGGCTGAGCTCCCCGGGCTCGCGGCGGATGCCGTCGGGGCGGGAGACTCCTGCGCATGACCGTGCTGCGCTCGATCCTGCTGTTCCTCGCCGCCGCCGTCTTCGAGATCGGCGGCGCCTGGCTGGTGTGGCAGGGGGTGCGCGAGCACCGCGGCTGGGTCTGGATCGGCGCGGGCGTCGTCGCGCTCGGCGCGTACGGGTTCTTCGCGAGCCTCCAGCCGGACGCGAACTTCGGCCGGATCCTCGCCGCGTACGGCGGCGTGTTCGTCGCCGGGTCGCTCGTCTGGGGCATGGTCGTCGACGGCTTCCGTCCCGACCGGTGGGACGTCGTGGGCGCCCTGATCTGCCTCGCGGGGGTCGCCGTGATCATGTACGCGCCGCGCACCGTCCACGCGTAGTCGATCGGCGTCCACAGATGTCGGCAACCTATAGAACAGGTGTTCGAATCCTGCTAGGTTGAGGGCATGACGACGACGCTTCCCGACCCCGTGACCGGCACCGATGCCGGCACGAGCGAGGGCCTGCGCGCGGAGGCGGACCGGCTCGCCGCGATGCCACGGTCGTGGGCGCCGTCGATCAGCGAGCTGCTCGACGACGAGGCACGACGTCTCGAGACCGGCAGGCAGAACACCCGCGAGCACGACACCGAGCCACCGCAGCCCTCAACCGCGCGGCCGACACCGACAGTGACGCGGACAGCGCGGCCGACGCTGGCAGACCTGGACCGGGTGCTGGACCGGCTCGCCGCGAACGAGACCCGGGTCGCGACCCTGCACGCCGAGCGCGCCTCGCTCCTCGCGGACGCGATCCGCCTGGCCGAGGCCTTGGAGACCGACCTGCTCGATCCCGACGACCCCACCGCCCGACGCGCACCCTCCGCCCGCAGGCTCGAGCTCGCCCACCGCGCCGTGACCGCAGAGATCGCCACCACCCTGCACATCGGCGAGCACGCCGCGGGCAGCCTGACCGACCACGCCCGCACCCTCACCGCCAAGGCCCCCGCCACCCTGCAGGCGCTGTCCGATGGCCGCCTGTCGTGGGCGCACGCCACCGCTATCACCAAGCACGTCGCCGACCTCGACCCCGACCAGGCAGCCCATGTAGAACGCTCCGTGCTGGCCGCCGTGATCAGCCCCGACGACGGTCCCGGTGCCACCGCGCGCACGGTCACCTGCACCCCCGCGCAGGTCGCCCGCCGAGCACGCCGCGCCCGCGAGACCACCCACCCCGTCCCCGCCGACGTCCGCCACACCGAAGCCGCCCAACAACGCGCCGTCTACCTCGACGACGGCCACGACGGCATGGCCTGGCTGGTCGCCCACCTGCCCGCACCCCTGGCCCACGCCGCCCACGACCGCCTCACCAGATCCGGCAGGCACCTGGTCGCCGACGGCGACCCGCGCACCCTCGCCCAAGCCCGCGCCGACACCCTCGCCGCCCTCCTCCTGGACGACGGCACCCTCGACCACGGCGCACCACCTGCCCCCGCCCGACAAGCCGCGCGACACGACAATGAACCGCGCCACGACAGCGCGCGCAGCAACGACACCGCCACGCGGACGCCAGCGCCCACGGTGACCTTCACGACGTTGAGACCCGGCACGAGGCCAACCTGCTGGCCACGCTGGCCCGCTCGATCCGGCCCCAGGTCACCGTCACCGTCCCGGTCCTGACCCTGCTCGGCATCACCGACGCCCCCGCGCTCCTCGACGGTCACGTGCCGATCGACCCCGACACCGCCCGACAGCTCACCGCCCTCGCACCCGCACTGCGGCGGATCCTCACCGATCCGGAATCGGGCACCGTCCTGTCCGTGGGACGCACCACCTACACCGTCCCCGCCGACCTCAAAGCCCTCGTCCGCACACGCGACCGCACCTGCCGCTTCCCCGGCTGCACCCACCCCGCACAACAGTCCGACCTCGACCACACGGTCGCCTGGGCCGACGGCGGCACCACCAGCGCCGCCAACCTCGCCGCGCTCTGCCGCCGCCACCACGTCCTGAAACACCAGACCGGCTGGCACGTCAGGCAACGAGAGACCACGGGCATGGGCGACACCCTCGAATGGACCTCCCCCACCGGCCGCCGACACACCACGACACCCGAACCACCCGAGACCACCAGACACCGGGCGATACCGCACGGCCCCGGGATCCCCGCCCCCGGGCCCCCGCTCTCCTGAGCCGCGCAGACACCGGACGGAAGCGCGCGCCAGCGGTGCTCAGGTGAGGAACAGCCCGACGACCCACACGAGAGTGGCTACGACGCCGCCGGCGAGCTGCACGCCGATGGTGATGAGCGTGGCCTTGAGCGCCGCTCGCGTGGCTGTCCAGGCGACGGCCGCGTCGCGGCGTCGGGCCAGCTCGATCAGGAAGACGGCGCCGGCGAAGAAGAGGAAGAGCCCCACCACGGGGACGACGAAGAACCCGACGATCCCCGCGAGGCCGGCGATCGCGAGCGTGCCCCACGGCACGTCGGCCCGGCGCATGTGGCGCCCGGCGAGCAGCCACTGACCGGTCTCGGCGGCCACGACCGCCAGGGCGGCGACGGCGAAGCACACCCACGCCGTCGTGCCGCCGGTGACCCACGCCCACACGAGGATGCTCCCCAGCACGAGCACGTTGCCGGGGAGCACCTGCACGACGATGCCGACCAGGCCGACGGCGATCGCCAGCCCGACCAGCACCTCCCCCAGGACGCTCACCGCGACCGCCCCGGGGGCACGTGGACGGTCACCAGAAGACGGCGACCAGGATGTTGACCAGCGTCAGGGCGCCGATCGAGTGCTTGAGGCCGGGGGCCACGGCACCGGTGCCGTTGTCGCCCTTCGAGCCCTGACGCTTGGCGACGAACGCCAGCACCGCGATGATCAGCGCGATCACGAGCTTGACGCCGATCTTGGCCATGCTGGGCCCGCCGTCCGCCCACAGGTCGCCCATCTCGGCGATGCCGACCATGAGGACGCCCGCGACGAGCGCGGTCGCGGCGCCGTGGAAGACGCCGCGGTAGAGGCCGGGGCTCTTGATCGACGCGATGTAGCCACCGAGGACGATCGCCCAGCCCACGAAGTGGAGGGCGACGAAGACGTGGTAGAGGAACTCCATGCGGGCAGCCTAGCCGCGCGCGGAGCGGGATCTGACACCGGTGTCCGCAACCGGTCACACATCACACCCGGGCGGCCCGGCGCCAGCGTTCCCGGCGCCGTCCCACCATGTGGTCCCAGCATGTGGACCTGCTCTCGCGCGACCCCGCCCGCAGCGGTTACGGTCGTGCCCATGACCACGGCCACGCACCGCCTCCTCGTGACGTCCCGTCACGAGATGTCGGCGTGCGTGCGTCGCAGCATGCGCAGCTGTCTGTGCTGCTGTCGCTGATCGCGCCCTACCTCAGCCCCGCCGCCCCCGCGCGGCTCCTGAGCACCGGCGCGCGCCGTCGGTCCTCGGCCCACCCCCGCTGAGTCGCTCGTCGTCGCGCGTCCCGCCCCCGAGGACCCGAGGAACTCCCCCAGATGACGACGCAGACCACCGCACCCGCCCCGACCAGCGACGACACCACCGCCCGCGTCCGCCCGCCGCGCGCCGCGCGCCCGAACGGGCAGTGGAAGGTGGACGGCACCGAGCCCCTCAACCACAACGAGGTCTTCAAGCAGGAGGCGGCGCCCCTCGGGGTCCGCGAGCGCATCGAGTCGATCTACGCCCACGAGGGCTTCGACTCGATCGCCGACGACGACCTGCACGGCCGGTTCCGCTGGTGGGGCCTGTACACGCAGCGCAAGCCCGGGATCGACGGCGGCCGCACCGCGACGCTCGAGCCGCACGAGCTCGAGGACAAGTACTTCATGCTCCGCGTCCGCTCCGACGGCCAGGCCCTCACGCCCGAGGCGCTGCGGGTGCTGGGGGGCATCTCGGCGGACTTCGCGCGCGGCTCGGCCGACATCACGGACCGGCAGAACATCCAGTACCACTGGATCGCGATCGAGGACGTGCCGGAGATCTGGCGCCGCCTCGACACGGTGGGCCTCGAGACGACGACGGCCTGCGGCGACTCGCCCCGCGGCTTCCTCGGCAGCCCCGTCGCCGGCATCGCCGCCGACGAGATCATCGACCCCACCCCGGTGATCCTCGAGATCAAGCGCCGGTACATCGGCGACCCGGAGCTCGCCAACCTCCCGCGCAAGTTCAAGACGGCGATCACGGGCCACCCGAGCCTCGACGTGGTGCACGAGATCAACGACATCTCGCTGGTCGGCGTCGAGCACCCGGAGCTCGGGCCCGGCTACGACCTGTGGGTGGGCGGCGCGCTGTCCACGACGCCGCGGCTCGGGGAGCGGCTCGGCGTGTTCGTCACCGAGGAGCAGGCGCCGGACGTCTGGCACGGCGTCATCCGCATCTTCCGCGACTACGGCTACCGGCGGCTGCGCAACAAGGCCCGCCTGAAGTTCCTCCTGGCGGACTGGGGCACCGAGAAGTTCCGCGAGGTGCTGGAGACGGAGTACCTCGGCTACGCGCTGCCCGACGGGCCCGCCCCGGCGCCGGCCACGCGGCCCGGCGACCACGTCGGCGTGCACGAGCAGAATGACGGCCGGTTCTACGTGGGCGCGGCGCCCGTCGTCGGGCGCGTGGGCGGCAACACGCTCACCGGGCTGGCCGACCTCATCGAGCGGGTCGGCGCGGACTCCGCCCGGCTCACCGCGCACCAGAAGGTCGTGATCCTGGGCGTGCCCGGCGACCGCGTGGACGAGCTGCTCGACGGCCTGGAGCCGCTGGGCCTCACCGCCCGGCCGAGCCTGTTCCGCCGCTCGACCATCGCCTGCACGGGCGTCGAGTTCTGCAAGCTCGCCATCGTCGACACCAAGGACACCGCAGCGCGTGTGATCGGCGAGCTCGAGGACCGGCTCGGCGACGTCACCGCGCGCCTCGACCGCCCGATCGAGCTCAACGTCAACGGCTGCCCCAACTCCTGCGCCCGGATCCAGACCGCGGACATCGGGCTCAAGGGCCAGATCATCACCGTCGACGGCGAGCAGATGCCGGGCTTCCAGGTGCACCTGGGCGGCGGCCTGGTCGGCGAGGGCCGCGACGCCGGCGGGCTGGGCCGCACGGTCCGCGGCCTCAAGGTGCCGGCGTCGGAGGTCGGCGAGTACGTGGAGCGCGTCGTGCGGCGGTACGACGCCGAGCACGACGGCGCCGAGACGTTCGCGCAGTGGGCGCACCGGGCCGACGAGGAGGCCTTGCGGTGACCGCCGTCGAGGTGTCCTCCCCGGTGACGCTGCTCGCCTCCCCCGCGGGCGGCGGCCGGCTCGCCGAGGTGCGCGCCCGCGCGGCGGCACGCGAGGAGTCCCGGGCGGCGCGGCAGCACGCCCGCGCGTCCCGCCACCGGCGCTCCGTCGAGGAGCTGCGCCACGTCGTCGAGCGCGGGCAGGCGCAGCTGCACGCCGACGGCGACCGCCCCGAGGCCACGGCCGTGGAGGTCGTCGCGTGGGCGGTGCGCGAGTTCGGCCCGTACCTCGCGGTCGCGTCGTCGATGCAGGACCTCGTGCTGGCGCACCTGGTGTCCCGCCAGCTCCCGTTCGTCGACGTCCTCTTCGGCGACACCGGGTACCACTTCGCGGAGACGCTCGGCACGCGCGGCGCCGTCGAGATCGAGATGGACGTGGACGTCGTCGACGTCCGCCCGGAGCTCACCGTCGCCCAGCAGGACGCGGAGCACGGACCCCGGCTGCACGACCGGGACCCCGAGGCGTGCTGCGCCATGCGTAAGGTGGCTCCCATGCGGCAGGCCCTGCAGGGCTACGAGGCCTGGGCGACCGGCGTCCGCCGCGGCGAGACCGCGGCCCGCGCGAACGCGCCCCTGGTCACCTTCGACGAGCGCAACGGCGTCGTGAAGATCAACCCCCTCGCGGCCTGGACCGACGAGGAGGTCCAGGAGTACGCCCGCGCACACGGCGTGGTGGTGAACCCGCTGCTCGACGACGGGTACCCGTCCGTGGGCTGCGAGCCCTGCACCCAGCGGGTCGAGGCCGGGCAGGACGCCCGCGCCGGCCGTTGGGCCGGCCGGGACAAGGACGAGTGCGGGCTGCACGTATGAGCCGGAACAGGGCGTCCTCGAGCGGGTCGCGGGCTCCGCGGCCCGCCCCGCCGCACGACACGTACCCGCTGGGCCTGCGGGTCGCCGGCCGCCTCGTCATCGTGGTGGGCGGCGGCCCCGTGGCGCTGCGGCGCGTGCGCGGCCTGCTCGCCGCCGGCGCCCGCGTGCGCGTGATCGCGCCCGACGTCGTGCCCGAGCTCGCCGCGCTCGTCGCCGCGGGCGCGATCGAGCGGATCACCCGCGGGTACTGCGACGGCGACCTCGACGGCGCGTGGCTGGTGCACACGGCCACCGGCGACCCCGACGTCGACGCGCGCGTGGCCGCCGACGCCGAGCTGCTGCGGACCTTCTGCGTCACCGCGGGCGACGCCGGGCTCGGCTCCGCCTGGGTGCCCGCCGTCGCGCGCACGCCCGTCACCGACGCCGCCGGCCGCCCGGCCGGCGACCTCGCCGTCGCCGTCACCGCCGGTCGCGACCCGCGCCGCGCGGTGCGGGTGCGCGACGCCGTCGTGGCCGGGCTCGACGACGGCAGCCTGCCGCTGCGTGCCGTGCGCGACGCCGGTGAGGGGGCCGACGGTGCCGCGACGCGGCCCGGCCGCGTGGCCCTCGTGGGCGGCGGCCCCGGGGACGCCGGCCTCATCACGGTGCGCGGGAGGCGGCTGCTCGCCGCGGCGCACGTCGTCGTCGTCGACCGGCTGGCGCCGCGGTCCCTCCTGGCCGGGCTGGGCGACGAGGTCGAGGTGGTCGACGTCGGCAAGACCTCCGGGCACCACCCCGTGCCGCAGGAGGAGATCACCGCGCTGCTGGTGCGCCACGCGCTCGCCGGCCGCGACGTGGTGCGCCTCAAGGGCGGCGACCCGTACGTCTTCGGCCGCGGGGGCGAGGAGCTGGACGCCTGCCGCGCCGCCGGGATCGAGGTGGAGGTCGTGCCCGGCGTGACGTCCGCCGTCTCCGTGCCGGCGGCGGCGGGCATCCCGGTCACGCACCGGGGGCTCGCCCGCGGGTTCAGCGTGCTCACCGGGCACGACGACGTCGGGCAGGTGCCCGGTGGCACCGACCACACGCTCGTGCTGCTCATGGGCGTCACCCGGCTCGCGGACACCGCCCGCGCGCTCGTCGCGGCGGGCCGTCCGGCGGACACGCCCGTCGCCGTCGTGGAGGACGGGTTCGGCGCCCGCCAGCGCACCACCGTGGGCACGCTCGCCGACATCGCCGACCGGGCGCGCGCCGTCGGCGTGCAGGCGCCGGCCGTGACCGTGGTGGGCGACGTCGTGCGGCGCAGCCCCGCGTGGACCGGCCCGGCGTCCGCTCACACCGTCGCCGCCTCCGTCGTGAGGTCGTCGTGACGGGGGTTCACGCGGGCGAAACGGCGGCGGACGACACCGGTCCTAGGGTCGACCGCATGACCGCTCCCGCGCTGCTCGCCGTCTCGCACGGGACGGCGTCCGCCACCGGCGCGGGCGCCGTCGCGACCCTCGTCGAGGCGGTGGCCGCCCGCCTCCCCGACCTGCCCGTGCACGCCGGCTTCGTCGACGTGCAGCAGCCGGACGTCCCGACCTGCCTGGCGGGCCTGCGGGACGCGCCGTCGGGGTCGATCGTGGTGCCGCTGCTGCTGTCGGCGGGGTACCACGTGCACGTCGACCTGCGCGAGGACGTGGACGCCGCGGTCGCGGGCGGCGACGACGTCACGCTCGGCGGGGCGCTCGGGCCGGACGACCGCCTGGTCGACGTGCTCGGGCAGCGCCTCGCCGAGGCGGGCCTGCGGGACGACGACACGGTCGTCCTGGCCGCCGCCGGGTCGAGCGACGCGCGCGCCGTGGCCGACTGCGAGACCACCGCCGCCCGCCTGGGCGAGCGCCTCGGCCGCCGCGTCACCGTCGGCTACATCGCCAACGCGACCCCGCGGGTGCACGAGGTGGTCGACGCCGCCCGCGCGGAGCGCCCGGGGCGCCGCGTCGTCGTCGCGTCCTACCTGCTCGCCCCCGGCTTCTTCGCCGACCTCGCCGCCCGCGCGGGCGGGGACGTCACGACCGCGCCGCTCCTGGTCGCGGACGAGGACGCGCCCGCCGAGCTCGTGGACGTCGTCGTCGAGCGCTACCGCGCCGCCGCGCTCACAGCAGCCGGCGCGCCGCGGCCCACCGCGTGAGCTCGTAGCGGCTGGAGAGCTGCAGCTTGCGCAGCACGGCAGAGACGTGCGTCTCGACCGTCTTGATGGAGATGAACAGCTCGCTGGCCACCTCGCGGTACGAGTAGCCGCGCGCGATGAGCCGCATGACCTCCTGCTCGCGCTTCGACAGGCGGTCCAGCTCGTCGTCGGCGACGGCGACGTCGCCCGCGGCGGTGCCGAACGCGTCGAGCACGAAGCCCGCGAGCCGGGGCGAGAAGACGGCGTCCCCGCCGGCCACGCGCACCACGGCGCCGGACAGGTCCGACGCGGAGATGTTCTTCGTGACGTACCCGCGCGCGCCCGCGCGGATGACGGCCACGACGTCCTCGGCCGCGTCCGACACGGAAAGGGCGAGAAAGCGCGTCTCGCCGAGGAGGTCCGCGCACCGGCGGACGACCTCCGCCCCGCCCCCGCCGTTGCCGCCCGGCAGGTGCACGTCGAGCAGCACGACGGGCGGCCGGTGCTCGTGCACGACGGCCACGGCCTGGTCGACGTCGGCCGCCTCGCCCACCACCTGCACCCGGCCGTCCAGGCTGGCGCGCACGCCGGTGCGGAACATGTGGTGGTCGTCGACGAGCACCACGGGGACCGGCCCCGCTGGCTGCCGGGGCGCGTCGGTGGGTGTGGTCACGTGCGTGCTCCTTCGTTGTCGGCACCTGTCTCGGCGCTCTCGGCGGTCTCGTGCGGGTCTGGCGCCGGGGCATGGCCGTCCCGCGGCATCCTGAGTCGCACCTCGGTACCCCACCCCGGGCGGCTGGTGACGTCGGCGGTGCCGCCGCGGCGGTGCACCCGTCCCAGGATGGACTCCCGCACGCCGAACCGGTCCGGCGCGATGTCGTCCATCTCGAAGCCGTCGCCGCGGTCGCGGACGAACATCTCGACGGCGGCGTCGGTCACCTCGAGGTAGACGATGACGGGCGGCCTGCCGTGCACGACCGCGTTGACGAGGGCTTCGCGCGACGCCTGCAGCAGGGCCGACGTCTCCTCCGTGGGGACGCAGTCGCCCACCACGACGGTCTCCACCTCGACGGCACGGCCGTCCTCGACCTCGGCCACGAGGCCCCGCAGCTCGGCCGCGAGCGACGTGCCCGGGGCGGTGCGGTCGGTGTACAGCCACTCGCGCAGCTCGCGCTCCTGCGCGCGGGCCATGCGGGCCACGGCCTCCGGGTCGTCGGCGCGCGAGCGGATGAGGGCGAGCGTCTGGAGCACGGAGTCGTGCAGGTGCGCGGCGATATCGGCGCGCTCGGCCTCGCGGGCGCGGGCGGCGCGCTCGTCGCCGAGCTCCCGCACCAGCCGCAGCCACCACGGCGCCAGCATGAGCGCCGCGCCGGCCAGGACGGCCAGGGACGCCACGCCCGCCTGGAGCAGCACCTGCACCGGGGCGTCCTGACCGATGAGGAGCAGCACGCCCACCATGACGAGCACGACGCCGCCCACGAGGCGCAGCAGTAACGTCGAGCGCCGCGTGGCGGGGGCGCCGTCGGTGCCCCGGCTGCGCTGCGCGGCGTCGAGCTGGCTCCAGGCGAGCGCCAGGCCGCCCACGGCGACCAGGGCCGGCAGCACCCAGGACGCGCCCACGTCCCAGCCCGCGCGGATCGCGACGAGGATGAACGCGCCCGCGATGAGGGCCGCGCCGACGAGGACGTCCCGGACCGGCAACGCGGCCACCGGCCCTCCCAGGCGCAGGCGCGGCGCGAGCCGCTGCTGCGCCGCGGGCGTCGTCTCCGCTGCCTGCCGCGGGTCACCCGACGGCACCGTCACCCACCAGAACACGTACGCGACCGCGCCCGCCCCTGCCACCAGCGTGAGCAGGAGGAAGGCGAGGCGCACCACCAGGACCGGGAGGCCCAGGTGGGCGGCGAGACCCGCGGCCACGCCGGCCAGCACCCGCCCCTGCGGGGGCCGGCGCAGCGGGAGGCGCGGGGGTCGCTCGGTGGTCATGCTCCCGATCCTGGCACGTCAGGGCCGCCCCGGGGCGCGGGATCCCGAGGTTTCAGGGTGGCGCGGTCCCCCGAATCAGGGTCGTGTCAGGGCAGCACCCGATGCCGGTGCGGCCGCCCCGTCGTCAGGATGGAGCCATGAGCACCGACGACCTCCCCCAGCCTCCCGGGCCGCAGCCCGGAGCAGGCGGCGCCCCCGCCCCGGGCGGCGCCCCGCCGCGCCGCACCGGCGACGGCTTCTTCGACTCCATCCGCCGCATGGGCCTCACCCGGTCCGACAACCGGTGGGTCGGCGGCGTCGCGGGCGGCGTCGCCGAGCGGTTCGGCCTCGACCCGCTGCTCGTCCGGGGCCTGCTCATCCTCAGCTTCTTCCTCACGGGCGCCGGCATCGTCATCTACGCGATCGCGTGGGCGCTGCTCCCCGAGCGGGACGGCCGCATCCACCTGCAGCAGGCGTTCCGCGGCGATTTCGACGTCGCGCTGCTCGGGGCGGTCGTCGCGCTCATCGTCGGCTTCGCGTGGAACAACGGACTCGGGTGGTGGGGCTTCGGCATCGAGTGGATCCGCGGCCTGCTGTGGATCGCCGTCTGGGTCGGGATCGTCTGGCTCGTCATCAAGCTGATCCGCGACCGCCGGCCGCGGAACGGCGGTCCCGGCGCCCCGCCCGCGCCGCCGTACCCCGCGGCTCCGCCGTACCCCGCCGCGCCCGCGCCGGGCACGACCGACGGCCCCGCCGCGAGCGGGCCCTCGTCCACGAGCTCCTTCACCCCCGCGCCCCCGGCGCCGTACCTGACGACGCCGGCGGCGCCGCAGGCGCCGGCCGACCCCGCGAGCCCCTCCGGCTCCTGGGCCGCGGCTGCCGCCGCGCCCTCCGGCGCCTGGGCCGCCGCGCCCGCTCCGGCCGCTCCGGCTCCCCCGGTCGTCGCGGCGCGTCCGCCGCGACCCCCGCGTCCCGTGCGCCGTGGCCCCGGCGCCGCCGCGGTGGGCATCGTCCTGGGTCTGGTGCTGCTCGCGGGAGCCCTGCTCCTCGTGGCCGACCGCACCGGGAACCTCGACCTGCCCCTCGGCCCCACGTGGCTGGGCGCGTCGATCGTGGTCCTCGGGCTCGGGCTCGTCGTGACGGGCCTGCGCGGCCGGCGCGGCGGCGGCCTGACGTTCCTCGCGATCCTCGCGCTGATCGCCGGGGTCATCACCTGGCCGTTCGCCGGCGACCGCAGCTCCTGGGACTTCTGGGACGACGACCCCCAGCCGGGATCGGCCGCGGTCGTCAGCGACGGCACCCTGCACCCGACGACGACCGCCGAGGCGGAGGAGGGCGTGCACGTGCGCTTCGGCGACGCCACGGTCGACCTCACCGACCTCGACCTCAACGGCGTCCCGCCGGGCGACCCCGTCGTCGTCCCCGTCACCATCTCTGCCGGCAACGCGACCGTCCTGATCCCCGACGGCACGGCCGTGGAGGCCGACGTCGAGGTCATCGCGGGCAACGCCGAGTGGCTCGTGGACGGCCAGGACCGCTCCGTCAACACCTACACCAACGGTCCCGTGCGGTTCTCCACCGAGGAGGCGCGCGAGGCCGACGGCGCCCGCCTGCTGCTCGACGTCGGCGTGCGCGCCGGCAACCTGACCATCGAGGAGTCCCGATGAGCGACGACAAGCCCACCGTGCCCGGCCCCGAGCCGGACGAGACGCAGGCACTGCCCGCGGCCGACGAGACCCAGGCACTCCCGGCGCCGGACGAGACCCGGGCCCTCCCCACGTCGGGCGCCACCCGCGCGCTCCCCGCGGCCGGGCCGGACGACCCGCTGTCGATCTTCGACCAGCCGGAGCGGCACGCGGACCCCGCCTTCACCGAACGCGCGTCCACGCTGCCGGCGACGCCCGAACCGGCCTCGTCGGAGTGGGCCTCGTCCGAGCCGGCCGAGACCACGCCCACAGCGCCGGTGGCACCGGCGGGCCCCGTGGACGAGCCGCACGCCAGCGCAGGCCCGCGGTCCAGCACGATCGTGTGGGGCTTCCTCGTCGTGGCCTTCGGCGTGGGCCTCCTGGCCAACGCCGCGGGCGCGCGCATCGACGTCGAGCTGGCCGCCATCGTGCTGCTGGCCGCGGCGGGAGCCCTGCTGGTGATCGGCTCGGTCGTCAGCGCGGTGCGCCGCCGGCGCCGCGCGACGACCGTCCGCTGACCCCCGCACGACGACGCGGCGGCGACCCTCGGGTCACCGCCGCGTCGTCGTGCTCGTCGGGCTCAGGCCGACGGCGAGCCGCTGCCGCCTGCCGGCGGCGCGGCGGGCGGGTTCTCGGGCGGCGTCGACGGAGACGCCGACGGCGGGACCGAGGGCGAGGCCGGCGGCGGCTCCGAGGTCCCCGTCGACGGCGACTCCGGAGAAGTGCGCGTACTCGGCCGCTCGGGCGGCGGGGCGGGCGTCGTCGGGGCGGTGCGCCGCTCCGGCTCGACCGGGTCGGCGCGGTGCGCGGCGTGCGACAGGCCGCCCTCGGACGTCAGCGAGGGTGAGTCGATCACTACCTGGGGCCCGCCCGCGAGCTTGCGTAGCGCGCTGCCGAGCAGGATGAACACGATGCCCAGGCCGATGACGAGCGCGCAGACGCCGAACGCCACCACGGACGTGAACAGCGACGCGCGCAGGAACGACGCGTCCATGACGCTGTCGCGGACCGGGTCGTCCTGGTCGAGCTGGGCGTACGTCTTCCCGTCGGCCATCTCGGTGGCGTGCTTGTCGATCACCTCCGCCTGCGCGTAGGCGGTGAACGGCCCGGCGACGTGCTGGCCCGCGAACATGTTCGCGTCGTCGGAGACGGTGATCTCCTCGGCGGAGAGGGTCTGGGAGACGACCACCCAGACGCCCACGCCGAGCACGATCATGACGATGCCCGCGATCAGGGTGATCATCCCGATCCCGCGGACGCCCTTGGTCGGTTGAACGGTGACAGTGCTCGACATGTCGCACCTCTCCTCAGGTGTGCCGTGGCGCGTGCGCTGGAGGTACCGCTCCTCGCACGGTAGCGCCACCGCCCGGCTTCGGCTCGGCGAAGCCGCAGGTGGCCGCGCTGCCGATGGCAGGATGAGCCGGTGCACATCGTCCACGTCTCCGACTCCTACCTCCCGCTGCTCGGCGGCATCGAGACCCAGGTGGCCCGGCTCGCGCGCCGGCAGGCGGAGGCCGGGCACGACGTCGAGGTGATCACCACGACGCCGGGAGCGCCCGGCGAGCGCGGCGTCACCACCCGGCCCGGCGACGACGGCGTCGTGGTGCACCGCGTCGCCGCCCGGGTGCCGGGGGGCTACCCCGTCCACCCGCGCTCGACGGCGCACGTGCTGGCGCGGCTGCGGGAGCTCGAGGCCGGTGGCCGGCGGCCCGACGCCGTGCACCTGCACATGGGCGTGCTCGCCCCCACGGTCGAGCTGGCGCTCCGCCCGGTGACGCGGCTCGGGCTGCCCGCGCTGCTCACGGTGCACAGCGTGTGGGGCGACTGGGAGCGCGCGTTCGCCGCGCTCGACCGCGTGACCCGGTGGGCGGCGTGGCCGGTGCAGTGGTCGGCGGTGAGCGAGATGACCGCCGCTCCCCTGCGCCGCGTCGTCGGCCGGCGTCTTGGGTCCGACGCCGCCGCGGACCGGGTGTCGGTGCTGGGCAACGGCATCGACGTCGACGCCTGGCGGCTGCCGCGCGTCGAGCGCGGGGAGCGGGCGGAGGGGCGCGAGGTGCACGTGGTGTCGGCCACCCGGTTCGCGCCCCGCAAGCGCGTGCTGCCGATGCTGGAGTCGATCGGCGCCGCGGTGGAGCGGGCGCCGGGGCGCCTGGTCGCGACGATCGGCGGGGACGGGCCGCAGCTCGCCGAGGCCCGCCGCTGGGTGCGGGAGCACGGGCTTTCCGACACCGTGCGCCTCGTGGGCCGCCTCACCCCGACGGAGCTCAAGCGGCTCTACGTCCGCGCGGACGTCTTCGTCGCCCCGGCGGTCCAGGACGCGTTCGGCATCGCCGCGCTCGAGGCGCAGGCCGCGGGCCTCGCCGTCGTCAGTCGCTCGCAGTCGGGCGTCGCGGAGCGCCTGGTCGACGGGCGCGACGCCCTGCTGGTGGACGACGACGCCGCGATGGCCGACGCGCTCGTCCGCCTCGCCGACGACCCCGCCCTGCTCGACGCGATCATCGCCCACAACCGCACGGCCGAGCTCGCGACGTCCTGGCCCCGCGTCCTCACGGACGTCGACGCCGCGTACCGCACGGCGGCCTCGCTCACGCGCTGACCGACCGGCCGCCGTCGGGCATGGTCACGGACGGATCGGTGCCTCGGCGTATCACCGTCGCCGTGCGACTCCTCGTCACACCATGACCGGCGACGAGGGGATCGCCGGCTGACGTGAGGAGCAACGATGACCATCACGACACACACCCGCACCCGCCGCGCACGGCTCGCCGCCGTCGTGGGCGGGCTCGCGGCGATCGCGGCCCTGGGCATGACCGCCCCGACCGCCACCGCGGCGCCCGACGACGGCGGCGCACCCGTCCAGGTCGAGAGGGTGACCAGCGACTCGCCGGTCACCGTCCAGGAGGTCCGGGCGACCGCCGCCGCCGGCACGCTGTACTGCGCCGTCGTCGACGGGACGTTCGGCTGCAAGGACTACCCGATCGGCAAGGGCCTGGTCGTGGCCCGCCTCTACGACGGCGCCAGCTTCAGCGGCCGCCAGGTCGTGATCTACAACCCGAAGTACCGCGTGGGCTGCACGGCGAAGACCACCGACAACGAGGGCGGCTCCGTCCTCGGCGCGATGTCGAACAAGGTGAGCTCCGTGCGGACCTACAACCGCTGCGACGTGAAGCTGTTCGACGGCGCGTCGAAGAACGGCGCCAGCACCGGTTGGATCGACGTGAACAGCCGGCTGGGCTCGCTGAACAACCGGGCCAGCTCGTTCGCCATCTCCTGACGGGGACGCGACGGGAGCCGGCTTCCCGCCGCTACCTGCAGGCGTGATGCGCGGCGGGTGTCGTTCGTGAGAGCCGAGCGAGGCACGAGCGAATCATTCGAACGAACGACACCCGCCGCGCACCACGCCCGACACCCTCACTCCCACTCGATCGTGCCCGGCGGCTTGCTCGTCACATCGAGCACCACGCGGTTGACCTCGCTCACCTCGTTGGTGATGCGGGTGGAGATGACGGACAGCACGTCGTAGGGCAGGCGCGTCCAGTCGGCGGTCATGGCGTCCTCGGAGGACACCGGGCGCAGCACGATCGGGTGGCCGTAGGTGCGGCCGTCGCCCTGCACGCCGACGGAGCGGACGTCGGCCAGCAGCACGACGGGGCACTGCCAGATCTCGTCGTCCAGGCCTGCCTTGGTGAGCTCCTCGCGGACGATGGCGTCCGCCTTGCGCAGCGTCTCGAGGCGCTCGGCGGTGACCTCGCCGACGATGCGGATGCCGAGGCCGGGGCCGGGGAACGGCTGGCGGGCGACGATCTCCTCCGGCACGCCGAGCTCGCGGCCCACCGCGCGGACCTCGTCCTTGAACAGGGTGCGCAGCGGCTCGACGAGCTCGAACTGCAGGTCGTCGGGCAGGCCGCCCACGTTGTGGTGGCTCTTGATGTTGGCCGCGCCCTCGCCGCCGCCGGACTCGACGACGTCCGGGTACAGCGTGCCCTGCACGAGGAACTTGACCTCCTCGCCGTGGGCTCCCGCCTCGGCGACGATGTCGCGCTGCGCGTCCTCGAAGACGCGGATGAACTCGCGGCCGATGATCTTGCGCTTCGTCTCGGGGTCGCTCACGCCGGCGAGGGCGGTGAGGAACCGCTCCTTCTCGTCGCGGATGATGAGCCGCACGCCGGTGGAGGCGACGAAGTCGCGCTCGATCTGCTCGACCTCGCCCTCGCGCAGCAGGCCGTGGTCCACGTGCACGCAGGTGAGCTGGTCGCCGACGGCGCGCTGCACGATGGCCGCGGCGACGGCGGAGTCGACGCCGCCGGACAGGGCGCAGATGACGCGCGCGTCGCCCACCTGGGCGCGGATCGCGGCGACCTGGTCGGCGATGACGTTGCCGGGCGTCCAGTCGGCCTTGAGGCCCGCGCCCTCGTAGAGGAACTTCTCCAGGACGGCCTGCCCGTGGGCGGAGTGCTTGACCTCGGGGTGCCACTGCACGCCGTACAGGCGGCGGCCGGTGTCCTCGAACGCGGCGACGGGCGAGCCGGACGACGTCGCGAGCACCTGGAACCCCTCGGGCGCGGCGTGCACGGAGTCGCCGTGGCTCATCCAGGTGGTCTGGTGGTCGGGGGTGCCGGCCAGCAGCACGCCCGCCTCGCAGACCTCGACCTCGGTGCCGCCGTACTCCCGCTGCCCCGTCTGCGCGACGGTGCCGCCGAGCGCCTGCGCCATCGCCTGGAAGCCGTAGCAGATGCCGAGCACGGGCACGCCGGCCTCGAACAGCGCCGGGTCCACGAACGGCGCGCCCGTGGCGTACACCGACGACGGGCCGCCGGACAGGATGATCGCCGCCGGGTTCTTGGCGAGCATCTGCTCCGTGGTGAACGTGTGCGGCACGATCTCGGAGTAGACGCTGGCCTCGCGCACGCGGCGCGCGATGAGCTGCGCGTACTGGGCGCCGAAGTCGACGACGAGGACCGGGCGCGGGGTGGGGGTGGTGGCGGGAGACGTCACCGGCTCATCCTAGCCGCCGGACGCTCCCCCTCCCCGGCCCGTCCACGGGGTCACGCGGTGGGGTAGGTCACCTCGACGCGCCGGTTCAGGGCGCGCCCTGCGGGGTTGTCCTCGCCGTTCACCTCGTTGTCCGCGACGGGGTCGGCCTCGCCGTGGCCCTTGACCTTCAGGGCCAGGTCCGGCCGCTCCGCCTCGAGCACGTCGGCGACCGCGTTCGCGCGCTGCTCGGAGAGCTTGAGGTTCCTCGCGTCCGTGCCGATCGAGTCGGTGTACCCGTCCACCCGGACCGTCGCGTCCTGCGGGATGTCTGCGGCCAGGTCGGCCACCGCCTTCTCCGCCTCCGGCGTCAGCTCCGCCTTGCCGAAGTCGAACAGCAGGTCGGAGGTGAGCGTCACGACCGTGTCGTCCTCCTTCTCCTGCGTCTTCTCCAGCACCGTCGTGGAGTCGTCCGGCCGGAGGTCGAACGTCGAGTCCGGCGCGCGCAGGTCGAGCGTCGAGTCCGCGCGCATCGCGTCGGTGAGCTCGGCCGCCTCGACCTTCGCGTCCTGCTCCGCGAGCGCCTCGTGCGCCGCCATCATCAGCTCCGGGTCGGCCGAGGTCGTGGTGTCCGACGACGCGCTCGGGCTCGTCTCCGCGCCGGCCGGTCCCGCGGCGACCGCCGCGAGCAGCACGGCGAGCGCCGCGACGGCGGCTCCCCGGGCCCGGAGCGTCACTGCGCGGCCCCGTCGCCGTAGGTGACCGTCGCGTCCGTGAACAGCGGCAGCCCCTCCGCGGGCAGCACGTCCACGGTCGCCGGCTCGCCGTCCGGGGCGGGCAGCACGGCGGACGCCTCGATCGTCCCGTGGTTGGGGAACTTGAAGGTGATGTTCTCGAGCGGCGACACCAGCATCGACTCGCGGCACCTGAGCTGCGCGAGCGACGCCTGCGCCGCGTCGTCGCTGTCCAGCTGCCAGGCCCCCTCGGTGCAGTAGGGCTTGTAGGCCTTGAGGGCCGTGCGGTCGGTCACGGTCGTCGCGGGCACGACGCCCAGGTCGTAGTAGCTGGCGCCGGCGTCGGCGGGCGACTCGTCGTCGTCCCAGCGCAGCGCCCACCGCACGGTCATGTTCTCGGCGCCGACCTCGACGGAGCGCAGCGTCACGGTGAGCTCGCCACCCCACGCGTCGCCGCCGCCGTGCGGCGTGGCGATCTTCTGCTCCGCCATCACCTGGTCGGCGACGGTGGCGGTGCCCGGGTCGGCGGCGGCCTGCTCCGCGGTGGCGGCCTCGCCCGTCGCGCCGGCCTCGTCGTCGCTCGGGCTGCCGGTGCAGCCGGCGAGCAGGAGCGTGCCGGCGAGGGCGAGTGCTGCGGTGGTGCGGGCGCGTGCGGTCCGTGCGGACATGCGTCCTCCAGGGTCGGGGCACGGCCAGTACCCGGCCGTGGTGGGGGCAGGGGCCCCACTCTGGCACGCGCCGGCAGGGGTCCGCCCGGGGCATCCATGGGGAGAACTCCCCAGGTCACAGGCCTCGGGCGCCGGGGTCAGCCCAGCCGCTCGCGCAGCTTCCGAGCGGCGCGCTCGGGGTCCGGTGCCTGGGTGATGGCACGCACGACGACGACGCGCGACGCGCCGGCGTCGAGCACGGCGTCCAGGCGCTCGGCGTCGACGCCGCCGATGGCGAACCACGGCGTCGTCGGGCGGGTCGCGGCGACCTCGCGCAGCAGGTCGAGGCCGACCGCCGCGCGGCCGGGCTTGGTGGGCGTGGCCCACAGGGGGCCGACGCAGAAGTAGTCGACGTCCGGATCGGCCTCCGCCTCGGCCGCCTGCGCGGCGGAGTGGGTCGAGCGGCCCAGCACCGGGTCCGGTCCCAGCAGCGAACGCACCGCCGGCACCGGCAGGTCGCGCTGCCCCATGTGGACCACGGGCGCGCCGGCGAGCTGCGCGACGTCGGCCCGGTCGTTCACGGCCCAGAGCGCGCCGTGCTCCGCGGCGACGCGGGCGACCATCCCCTGCAGCTCGAGCTCGCGCGCGACGTCGAGCGTCTTGTCCCGCAGCTGCACCACGTCGACGCCGCCCGCGAGCGCCGCGTGCAGGAAGTCCTCCAGGTCGCCCCGGTCCTCGCGGGCGTCGGTGCACAGGTAGAGGCGGGCGTCGGCGAGGCGGGCGCGGGCCGCGTCGGCAGCGGGCGTGGTCGTGGTCACGCCGGCCAGGGTAACCACGGCCCGGGTTACAGTGGCCGCGCACGGGAGCCCCGCTCGGGGCTGAGAGGGCGTAGGAGCCGACCGTCGAACCTGATCTGGGTCATGCCAGCGAAGGGAGCGCACATGCCCACCTCTGCACCCGCTCCGGGATCCGTTCCCGCGGGCGCGTCCGCCCGCGACGTCGTCGTCGTGGGCGGCGGGATCGTCGGCCTCGCCGTGGCCTGGCGGGCCGCGGACGCCGGCCTCGCGGTCACAGTGCTCGACCCGTCGCCCGGCGACGGCGCCACCCGCGCGGCCGCGGGGATGCTCGCGGCCGTCAGCGAGGCCGACTTCGGCGAGCGGGAGCTCGCCCGCCTCAACGTCGCGTCGGCCGCCCGATGGCCCGCGTTCGCCGCCGACCTGGCCGCCGCGACCGGCCACGACGTCCCGCTGCTGCGCGCCGGGTCTCTCGCCGTCGCGTACGACGCCGACGACCTCGCGCTGCTGCGCCGCGTGCTGGCGCTGCACCGGGAGTGGGGCCTCGCGTCCGCGGAGGTCCCCGTCGCCGACGCGCGACGGCGCGAGCCGTACCTCGGGCCACGGCTCGCCGGTGCGGCCGTCGTCGACGGCGACCTGGCCGTCGACCCGCGAGCGGCGCACGCGGCACTGTGCGCGGCACTCGGCCCCGCCCTGGTCCGCCGCGCCGCGGTGCGTCTCGAGCGCGACGCCGCGGGCCGGGTCGTGGCGGTGCACGACGGCGCCGGTGCGCGGCACGCCACGGGCGCCGTCGTGCTCGCGACCGGTCACGGGATGACGGCGTCGCTGCTCGACGGCGTGCCCGAGGTCCGCGTCCCGGTGCGCCCCGTCAAGGGCATGACGGTGCGCCTGGACGCCCCGCCGGGCCTGGCGCTGGAGCACGTGGTACGCGGCACGGTGCAGGGGCGGTCGGTGTACGTCGTGCCGCGGGCGGCCGGCACCGGCACGGGACCGGGCAGCGGGCCCGAGCACCGCGAGATCGTCGTGGGCGCCACCAGCGAGGAGCGTCCCGACGACCGCCGCGCCGAGGCCGGCGGCGTCTTCGCCCTGCTGCGCGACGCACGCGCCCTCGTGCCCGGGATCGACGAGGCCGCGCTGGTCGACGTCACGCCGCGCGCCCGCCCGGCGACCCCCGACAACCTGCCGCTCGTCGGCGCCACCGCCGTGCCCGGCCTGCTCGCCGCCGTCGGGCACGGGCGCAACGGGGTGCTGCTCGCGCCGCTCACCGCCGACGCCGTGCTCGCCGCGCTGACCGGAGCTCCTCCCCCCGACGACGCGTTGTCCGCCGCCGACCCGCGCCGCTTCGCGCCCGCCGACCGTCCCGCCGACAGTCCACTCCCCGAAGGAGCCGCCCGATGACCGCCATCCCCGCCGCCCGCACCGCCGTCGTGAACGGCGAGGCCTACGCGCTCGACGGGCCGCACGGTGACGGCGTCGAGGCCGTCGTCGCGGCCCTCGTCCCCGCGTTCGTCGCGGACGGCACGGTGCAGGGCATCGCCGTGGCCGTGAACGACGCGGTCGTCCCCCGCGGCCTGTGGGCCGGCACCCGGATCGCGCCCGGCGACCGGGTCGAGATCGTCACCGCCGTCCAGGGCGGCTGACCTGAAGCACGCAGAAGGTATGGAGGAAGCATGACCAGCACGCCCGCCGCGGCGACGTCCGCCCCTGTCGCGCACCCGCTCGTCGACCCGCTCGTGGTCGCCGGCACGGAGATCGGCTCGCGCCTCGTCATGGGCACGGGCGGCGCGTCGAACCTCATGACGCTCGAGGACGCGCTGGTCGCGTCCGGCACCGGGCTCACCACGGTGGCGATGCGACGCGTCGCGGTGCGCCCCGGCGGCACGGGCGCGGAGGACGGCGGCATCTGGGGGCTGCTGGAGCGGCTCGGCATCCGCGCGCTGCCCAACACGGCGGGCTGCTTCTCGGTCGCCGAGGCCGTGCTCACGGCGCAGCTCGCGCGCGAGGCGTGCGGCACCGACTGGGTCAAGCTCGAGGTGATCGCCGACGACGTGACGCTCCTGCCCGACCCCCTCGGCCTCGTCGAGGCGGCCGACCGGCTGGTGCGCGACGGGTTCGTCGTCCTGCCGTACACGAACGACGACCCGATCCTCGCGCGCCGGCTGGAGGACGTCGGCTGCGCCGCCGTCATGCCGCTCGGCGCCCCCATCGGCACCGGCCTGGGAGTCCTCAACCCGCGCAACATCGAGGCGATCGCGTCCGCCGCGCGCGTGCCGGTCATCCTCGACGCCGGGGTGGGCACGGCGTCCGACGCCGCCCTCGCGATGGAGCTCGGCTGCGACGGCGTCCTGCTCGCGACCGCCGTCACGCGCGCCGCCGACCCGGTCCGCATGGCGCACGCCATGCGCCTCGCCGTCGAGTCCGGCCGCCTCGCCGCGGGGGCCGGCCGCATCCCCCGCCGCGAGGGCGCGCTGGCCAGCTCCTCCCCCGACGGCCGCCTCGACCTGGCGCTCTGAGCGAGCGCCGACAGCCCCGCTGCCGTGGAAGACTGCCGGCGTGCGTCACCGTGTCGCGGCACTGATCCAGCGAGAGGGCCGGCTCCTCGTCGTCCGGCAACGGTCCCGGGGACCCCACGGTCGGCACGACGGGCCCGCCTACCTGACGCCGCCCGGCGGAGGAATCGAGCAGGGCGAGACGCCCGCCCAGGCCGTGACACGGGAGGTCCGGGAGGAGGTCGGCCTCACGGTGCTGAGCGCGCAGCACGTCGCCGACATCGCCGAACCGGGCGGCACGACGACGGTGTTCGCCACCGCGGTCGCGGCCGGCGACCCCACGCTCGGTGTCGACCCGGAGCTCGACTGCACGTGCCCGCGCATGGTGGGCCTCGAGTGGGTCCCCGCGCCCGAGCTCGGCGCGTGGCGCGAGCCCGACGCCCGGTCCCTCCTCAGGATCGCGGCCGAGGGCGCCGGGGACGCACCCGCGGGGCGTTAGCGCGCCGCCAGCAGCAGCGCGGGCGCACCGCCCTCGACGGAGCGGGCGTCGACGCCGGCGGCGCGCGCGACGTCGGCCACGCGGGCCGAGCGGGCGCCGGCGGCGCAGACCAGCAGCACCGGGCGGTCGGCGGGCAGCGCGGAGATCGCCGCCGCGGCGCCGGCTCCCCCGCCGAGGAAGGCGCCGCTCGGCGACACCGTCGCGCCCGCGACCGGCAGCGCCTGCACCTCCCAGTCCTCGCGGACGTCGACGAGCGCCACGGGAGCCTCGCCCGCGAGCAGCGCGGCGGCGTCGACGGCGGTCATGCTGGCGGGCCCCAGGCCACCAGCCGTGGCGTCGACGTCGGCCGACCCGCCCACCGGGGCGGGCAGGCCGCAGAACGCGGCGTACGCGGCGTCGTCGGCCAGCAGCTCCGCCACGGGCTCGCGCGTCGGGTCAGGGCGGACGGCGAGCTGCCGCCACGACAGCTCGAGGGCGTCGTAGACGGCGATGCGGCCGAGCAGCGTGGTGCCCGCGCCGGTGATGAGCTTGACCGCCTCGGTGGCCATGACCGAGCCGACGGTGCCGCACAGCGCGCCGAGCACGCCGCCGGTGGCGCAGTCGGGCACGGTGCCCGGCGGCGGGGGGACGGGGAAGACGTCGCGGTAGGTGACGCCGCGGTCCCTGGTCTCCTCACCGGCCCCGTCGGCCAGCACCGGCGCGCCCCAGAAGACGGCGACCTGGCCGTCGAACTGGTGGATCGCGCCCCACACGACCGGCACGCCGAGGATCTCGGCCGCGTCGGAGACGAGGTAGCGGGTCGGAAAGTTGTCCGCGCCGTCGAGCACGACGTCGTACCCGCCGACGATCTCCAGCACGTTCTCGGGGGTGAGCCGCACCGCGTGGGCCACCACCTCGACGTCGGGCGCGAGGTCAGCGAGCCGGTCGCGCGCCGACTCGACCTTCGGCCGGCCGACGTCGGCGGTCCCGTGCACCACCTGGCGCTGCAGGTTGGAGACGTCCACGACGTCGTCGTCCACGACCCCGAGGGTGCCCACGCCCGCCGCGGCGAGGTACTGCAGGGCCGGGCTGCCGAGGCCCCCCGCCCCCACGACGAGCACGCGCGCGGCGGCGAGCCGGCGCTGCCCCTGGGGCCCGACGCCGGGCAGCGGCAGGTGCCGGGCGTACCGGGCGAGCCGCGCGGCGTCGAGCTCCGGGCCCGCGGCGACGAGGGGGGCGAGCGACGTCATGCCGCGTACCGCTCCTCGAGCGCCACGAGCTTGGCGTCGGCGTCGGCGTGGACGCGCTTCTCGAGGATGAACGACATCACCGGCACGACACCGGCGAACACCATGGTGGCGAGACGGCCGAAGCCCCAGCGCATCTTGGACCACAGGTCGAGCACCGTGACGAGGTACACCACGTAGATCCAGCCGTGCGCGAACGGCACCCAGCCCAGGTAGTCGACGACGAGCTCGACCGGCACCACGTACTTGAAGAACAGCTCGACGCACAGGATCAGCAGCATCACACCGGTGAGGATCGCCATGAACCGGTACCGCTTCAGGGCGCCGCGCGCCTTGCGGATGGCGGCCTCGGCCTGGCTGGTCGTGGGGGTCTGCTGCGGGGTGCTCACCCCAGCATCGTAGGCGCGAAACGGTGCGGTTAATTCGTGGCAGGGCGTCGGGGAATGTTCGTAGGCTGGACGACCGTGCGTCCCCTCCCCCTGCCCGACGTGGGCAGCCCTCCCCTGACGTCCCCCGCCCGGCTGCTGGCCTGGCAGGGGTGGCGGCAACGCGACGTGCTCGCGAAGTCCCTGGTGGCGGGCGTGGTGGCGATGCTCGCGTCGGCCGCGGCCCCGCTGCTCATCGGCCGCGCCATCGACGAGGGCCTGTCGCCGGGCTTCGGCGGCCCGCTGTTCGCGTGGTGCGGCGCGATGCTCGGCGCCGCCGCCGTGATCGTCGTCGCGGGCGTCTTCAACCACATCTGGGACGTCGAGAACTGGGTGCGGGCCTCGCTGTCGTTCTCCCAGCTCGTGGGCTACAAGGCCTCGCGGGCCGGGCACGCCATCACCCGCAAGCTCCCCACCGGCGAGGTCGTCTCCGCCGTCGCGAACGACGCGCTGCGCGTGGGCGACATGTTCTCCATGGCCGGCCGGTTCACCGGCGGCGTGATCGCGTACGTCGTCGTGGTGGCGATCATGCTGTCGCAGCACGTGCAGCTCGGTCTGGTCCTGGCGCTCGGCATCCCTGCGGTCGCGGCCGTGCTCGGCCTGCTGGTCAAGCCGTTGCAGTCGCGTCAGACGACGCAGCGCGAGGCCACGGGCCGCCTGACGTCGCTCGGCGCGGACACCGTCTCGGGCCTGCGCATCCTGCGCGGCATCGGCGGCGAGGACGAGTTCGCCGCCCGCTACGCGCGCCAGTCGCAGGAGGTGCGGCACCAGGGCGTGCGGGTCGCGGTGCTGCAGTCGGTGCTCGACGGCCTGCAGGTGCTGCTGCCCGGTCTGCTCGCCGCGCTCGTGCTCTGGCTCGGCGCCCGCGCCGCCGTACGCGGCGAGATCACCAGCGGCCAGCTCGTGACGTTCTACGGCTACGCCGCGTTCCTCGCGTGGCCGGTGCAGATGGCCACGCAGATGCTGCAGATGGTCATCCGCGCGGTCATCTCGTCGCGCAAGATCCTCGACGTCCTGCGCGTCACGGAGGCGACGCCGTCCGCGTCGACCCCCGCGGACGCGCCGCCCGCCGGTGCCGAGCTCGCCGACGAGGTCAGCGGCCTGGTGCTGCGCGACGGCCGCGTCGTCGGCCTGGTCAGCGCGGACCCGGACGCCTCGGCACGCGTCGCGACGCGGCTGGGACGGCTCGACGACGAGGCCGAGACCGGCACGCCGGTCCGGCTCGGCGGCGTGCTGCTCGCCGACCTCGACAAGGAGGCGCTGCGCCACCGCGTCGTCGTCTCCGAGGCGACACCGCACCTGTTCTCGGGCGTGCTCGGCGAGGCCCTCGACGCCCGCGGCCGGGCCACCGAGGCCGACCTGCTGGCCGCGATGGTCACCGCGGACGCGCACGACGTCCTCGACAGCGTGCCCGGCGGCCTCACCGGCGAGCTGCCCGAGAAGGGCCGCTCGCTCTCGGGCGGCCAGCGGCAGCGCGTGGCGCTCGCGCGGGCCCTGCTCACCGAGCCGGAGATCCTCGTGCTCGTGGAGCCCACCAGCGCGGTGGACGCCCACACCGAGGCGCGGATCGCGGAGCGCGTGGCGCAGGTGCGCCGCGGCCGCACCACGCTCGTCGTCACCGCCAGCCCCCTCGTGCTGGACCACCTCGACGAGGTCGTGCTGCTCGACGACGACGCCACCGTCGCGGCCAGCGGCACGCACGCCGAGCTGCTCGCCCGCCGCGACGCCCACGGCGCCGCGTACCGCGCCGTCGTCGGACGGAGCATGGCGGAGGACGCCGACGACGAGTCCGGCGAGCTGACCGACACCGACCTGGAAGGAGCGGCACGATGAGCAGCACGACGAGCGGCACCACCAACCCGAACCTGCTGCCCATCGCCGACCGCGCCGAGGTCAACCGCACGGTGGGCCGCCTGTTCCGTCGCCACCGCGGCCAGCTCGGCGGCGTCGCGGTGCTGCACACGCTGGCGGCGCTGGCCGGCCTGGCGGGCCCGTTCCTGCTGGGCCGGATCATCGACCAGGTCGCAGCGGGCACCACGCTGTCCTTCGTCGACACGACGGCGCTGGTCCTGGTGGGCGCCGTCGTCGCGCAGGCCGTCATCACGCGGTACGCGCAGCGGCTGTCCATGGTCTTCGGCGAGCGGGTCTTCGCGGACCTGCGCGAGGAGTTCATGGACGCCGTGACGAGGCTGCCGCTGTCCACGGTGGAGAAGGCCGGCACGGGCGACCTCGTCGCGCGCACCACCAACGACGTCAACAAGCTGCAGCACGCCGTGCGGTTCGGCGTGCCGCGGGTGCTCGTGTGCGTCGTGACGATCCTGCTCACGCTGGTCGCGTCGTTCCTGGCGAGCCCGCTCGTGGCCGTCGGGCTGCTCACCGGCGTGCCGCTGATCGTCGTGGCCACGCGCTGGTACCTCAGGCGCGCGACCCCGGGCTACCTGCGCGAGTCCGCGGCCTACGCCACGATCAACGGCTCCATCACCGAGGCGGTCGAGGGGGCGCGCACCACCGACGCCCTGCACCTCGGGGCCCGCATCCGCCGGCGCATCGACCGCGACCTGCGCGAGGCGTTCGACGCCGAGTCGTACACCCTCGGGCTGCGGCTGCGGCTCATCCCGTCCCTCGACGCCGCCGTCGCGATCGCGCCGATCGTCGTCATCCTGTGGGGCGGCTGGCTCGTGTCGCAGGACCTCGTCACCGTGGGCACCGTCGCGACCATCGCGATGTACGGCCACCAGATGGGCGGCCCGGTGTTCGACCTCGTGTTCTGGCTCGACGAGCTGCAGGTCGCGGCCGTCGCGCTGGCGCGCGTCGTCGGCGTCGGGCTGGTCGGCCCGGACCGGACCGCCGGCACCGCCGTCCCGTCGTCGGAGGACGTCCGCGCCCGGGCCGTGCGGTACGCGTACCGCGAGGGTCACGACGTGCTGCACGGCATCGACCTGGACCTCGCCCCCGGCGAGCGGCTCGCCGTCGTCGGGCCGTCCGGCGCGGGCAAGTCGACGCTGGGCCGCATGCTCGCCGGCATCCACCCGCCCACCGGCGGGTCGGTCACCGTCGGCGACGTGCCGCTCGTCGAGCTGCCCCTGGAGGACCTGCGCCACCACGTCGCTCTGGTCACGCAGGAGCACCACGTGTTCGTCGGGTCGCTGGCGGAGAACCTGCGCCTCGCGGACACGTCCGCCACGGACGACGCCCTGTGGGAGGCGCTCGGGGCGGTCGACGCCGCGTCGTGGGCGGCCGCGCTGCCTGACGGGCTGGAGACGGCGGTCGGGTCGGGCGGTCACACCCTCACGCCCGCGCAGGCGCAGCAGGTCGCGCTCGCGCGGCTCGTCCTGCTCGACCCGCACACGCTCGTCCTCGACGAGGCGACGTCGCTGCTCGACCCGCGGGCCGCCCGTCACCTGGAGAGGTCGCTCAACGCCGTGCTCACCGGCCGCACCGTGGTCGCCATCGCGCACCGCCTGCACACCGCGCACGACGCCGACCGCGTCGCCGTCGTCGACGGCGGCCGCATCACCGAGATCGGCCCGCACGACGACCTCGTCGCCGCCGGCGGCGACTACGCCAGGCTCTGGCACAGCTGGCAGCACGAGTAGCCCACCCGCCCAGATCGAGGTACCCGTCGTGAAGTCGACCCACTGAAGGTCGATCTCGCGACGGGTGCCTCGATCTCGCGAGGTTGTCCACAGCGGCCCCGCCGGGCACCGGCCGGTTCTGGCACGCTCGCTCGCCATGAAGACTCCGCCCTCGCGGCCAGGCGACCGTCGCGGGCTCACTGCGCCCGCCGTCCCACCCGCCACCCGGTTCAGCGAAGGCCGCCGCAGCGACATCGCCGCGGAGGTCTCGCGCGGAACGCTCGAACGGGTGCGCAAGGGCGTCTACCTGGCGCCGGTCGACGCCGACGGGCCCGCTCGCACCAGGCGCGCCGAGGTCCTGCGACAGGTCCGCGCCGTCGAGGCTCGGCTCTCGACGACCTTCTGGTACTCCCATGCGACGGCGGCCGTGCTGCACGGATGCAAGACCGTCCGATTGTCCTCCGCAGTCCACGTCACCCAGCTGCGAGCGCCCAACGCCGACCAGTCGCGCGAGCGCGACCTCCGCCGCCACTGGACTGCACTTCCTGAACGCGACCGTGCCGCCGTCGAGGGCCTGCCCGTCACCACCCTCGAGAGGACGGTGGTCGACTGCGCGCGGACGCTCGCCGCCGACCAGGCCCTGGTCATCGCCGACTCCGCACTTCGGGGCGACGCGGACCCCGCGCTGATCCGAACGATCCTGGAGGAGAACGTCGGCGGGCGAGGGGTTCGCCGGGCCCGCGAGGTCGTCGGTCTCGCGGATCCCCGTGCGGAGTCCGCCGGCGAGTCCCTCCTCCGCTGGATCATCCACGACGCCGGGCTGCCCGCCGCCGAGGTGGGACATGGCGTCACGACCCGGCGGGGCGACGCGTGGCTCGACCTGGCGTGGCCGGACCGCAAGGTCGCGCTGGAGTTCGACGGCGCCGTCAAGTACTCCGGGGGCGAGTACGGCGACCCCGCGCGGCGGCTCTTCGAGGAGAAGCTCCGGCAGGACGCGCTGGAGGAGGACGGGTGGCTCGTCATCCGCGTCGTCTGGGAGGACCTGCGACGCCCGGAGGTTCTCGTCGCCAGGATCAGGTCCGCGCTCCGGTCGCGGGCGCCGAGATCGAGGTAACCGTCATGAAGTCGACCCACCGAAGGTCGATCTGGCGACGGCTACCTCGATCTCGCGGTCACGGGCTGGCGGATGATCGTGCGCCACCGCTGCGGGTCGACGCGGCGGGCGTCGGACAGGTAGATCTCGTGGTGCAGGCCGCGCAGCGCCCGCCCCTCGGCGGCGATGAACGCGTGCAGCCGTTCGACCGTCGCGGGCTCGGTGGCGAACGGACCGCGGTGCAGCACCTGCGCGGCGTCGCCCTCGTCGAGGCGCTCCAGCCGGACACGGTCGCCGGCGGGCGGCCGCTTCGCGGCGACCGCGCGTGCCAGCACCTCCGCGGCGTCGACCTGCTCGACGGCGTCCGGCAGGCCGATCATCAGCGTCCAGCGCCACTCGTCCTTGGCGTCCACGCTGAACCGGCTCATGTCGTCCGCCCACCACAGGCCCTCGAGGGGCAGCACGGTGTACGCGTCGCCCGTCGCCGCCTTGACCGCCGCCCGCAGCGCGTACGCGAGCGGGTACAGCGTCTCGACCGCCTCACGGTACGCCGGCGCGGTGTTCGGGTCGCCCTCGCCGTCGACCATGAGGAACGGGCGGGGCTGCACCGTCACGAGCGCCGGCGTCGTCGTCGCCCGGTAGTGGAGCCGCGGTTCACGCTTGAGGTCGATGCTCGCCATGTCGACAGCCTCGCAGCACGCACGATGCAAGAGCGGGTCAGCCGGGCAGCCCCGCGATGCCCGTGCCGACGGGGTCGTCGGAGCCGTCGTGGCTGCCGCGCTTCGTCCCGGCAGCCTCGTCGCGCACCAGCCGGACCCACAGCAGCACGGCGAACAGACCGAAGACCCACCACTGCAGCGCGTAGAAGAGGTTCTGCAGGTTGACGCCGTCGCTGCCCTCGAGCACCGGCCGCGGCAGCGGGGCGGGGCCGCCCTCGGCGGCGGTGGCCTGCGCAGGGTCGGACGTCGTGAGCACCGCGTACCCGGAGTAGATGGGCCCGCCCCAGGTGTTGGCGAGCGCTCCGGTGGCGATGGAGTCGGTGAGCGGCGGGCCGTCCGGGTTGTCGGGCAGGGGCTCGCCGCCCTCCAGCGCGGACTCCGACGCCTGCAGCCAGCCGGTGACACGCACCTCGCCGTCGGGTACCTCGAGGGCCGCGTCCCCGGGGGTCGGCGAGTCCACCCAGCCGCGCACGACGGGCAGGACCGGCGGCCCGGACAGGTCCGCCCACGACGCGCCGCCCGTGCCGTCGTCGGTGACGCGCAGCGGCGTGAGCACCAGGTACCCGGTGCGGCCGTCGAGCGCGCGACCGGCCACGAGCATCTGGTCCTCGGGCTCGTACGTGCCCGACACCCACACCTCCGTGCCGACCAGCTCGCCGGGGAACGACGTCTGCGGGGCCAGCAGGTCGCCCAGCGCGTCGGGGCCGTGCGCGGCCTGCTCGGCCGCCTCCTGCTGGGCGGCGAGCTCGGCGCGCAGGTAGG
Organism: Isoptericola sp. NPDC019482; assembly: GCF_040632295.1. NCBI lineage: Bacteria > Bacillati > Actinomycetota > Actinomycetes > Micrococcales > Promicromonosporaceae > Isoptericola > Isoptericola sp. NPDC019482. The sequence continues at coordinate 50,234 of NZ_JBEYBQ010000015.1, read as the reverse complement.
CACGGTCGAGCTGCCAGACGCCGAGCCGGCCGCACACGGCGGCGGCGAGCAGGAAGAGGAGCAGGATCCCGATCATGCGGGGCTGGAGGGCCACCGCCCAGAACGACCTGCGGGCGGGCTGGGGGCTGGGCACGGCACCACCGTAATCGGCCCGGGCCCCTCCCCAGGAATCCGCGCGTCGGGAGCACCTGACACCGCGCCAGATCGACGTCACGCCCTCTGACCTCGCCGGTCGTGCTGCATTCGGGCACCGGGTGCGGTGGAATGAAGGCGCCGGCCTTCCCCGAGCCCCTGGAGCGTGTGATGAGCACCACGACCACCCCGACCGTCAGCCCCACGCCGTGGCGCGCGGGCGCCGGTACCGAGCTCTCGGCCGAGACGATCGAGCGGATCGACCGGTGGTGGCGGGCGGCGAACTACCTGTCGGTCGGTCAGATCTACCTGCTCGGCAACCCGCTGCTGCGGGAGCCGCTCACGCGCGACCACGTCAAGCCGCGCCTGCTGGGCCACTGGGGCACGACGCCCGGCCTGAACTTCCTGTACGCGCACCTCAACCGGGTGATCAAGGAGCGCGAGCAGTCCACGGTCTACGTCGCCGGCCCCGGCCACGGCGGCCCCGGCCTCGTCGCGAGCACGTACCTGGACGGCACGTACTCCGAGCTCTACTCGGACATCACCGAGGACACCGACGGCGTGCGCCGCCTGTTCCGCCAGTTCTCGTTCCCTGGCGGCATCCCGAGCCACGTCGCCCCCGAGACGCCCGGCTCCATCCACGAGGGCGGCGAGCTGGGCTACGCCCTCTCGCACGCCTACGGTGCGGTGTTCGACAACCCGGACCTGCTGGTGGCGGCGGTCGTGGGCGACGGCGAGGCCGAGACCGGCCCGCTCGCCACGAGCTGGCACTCGAACAAGCTGCTCAACCCCGCGCAGGACGGCGTCGTGCTGCCGATCCTGCACCTCAACGGGTACAAGATCGCGAACCCCACGATCCTCGACCGCATCGGCCGCGACGAGCTCGAGTCGCTCATGGTCGGGTACGGGCACAAGCCGCACTGGTTCGAGGTGGCCGACGGCTCCGACGAGTCGCACGAGTCGATCCACCGCCGCTTCGCCGCGGTGCTGGACGAGGTGCTCGACGAGATCGCCGCGATCAAGGCGCAGGCCGCCGTCGAGGGAGTCGACATGGCGCGCCCGGCCTGGCCGATGATCGTGTTCCGCACGCCGAAGGGCTGGACGGGTCCGGAGTACATCGACGGCAAGAAGACGGTGGGGTCGTGGCGCGCGCACCAGGTGCCGCTCGCGAGCGCGCGGGACACGCCCGAGCACCTTCAGGTGCTGGAGACGTGGCTCAGGTCGTACCGGGCCGAGGAGCTCTTCGACGACGACGGCCGCATCCTCGACGACATCCGCGAGCTGGCCCCGCCCGGCGAGCTGCGCATGAGCGCCAACCCGCACGCGAACGGCGGCGTGCTGCTGCGCGACCTGCGCCTGCCCGACTTCCGCGACTTCGCCGTCGACGTCCCCGCGCCGGGTGCCGGCGCGGTGGAGGCGCCGCGCGTGCTGGGCCAGTTCCTCACCGAGGTGATCCGCCGCAACCCGGACAACTTCCGGATCTTCGGCCCGGACGAGACGGCGTCCAACCGCCTGCAGGCCACGTTCGACGTCACCGGCAAGCAGTGGAACGCCGAGTACTTCTCGCCGGAGGTCGACGAGCACCTCGTCCGCGCCGGCCGGGTGATGGAGCAGCTCAGCGAGCACCAGTGCCAGGGCTGGCTGGAGGGCTACCTGCTCACCGGGCGGCACGGCCTGTTCACCAGCTACGAGGCCTTCATCCACATCGTCGACTCGATGTTCAACCAGCACGCCAAGTGGCTCAAGGTCACCAACCACATCCCGTGGCGGAGGCCGATCGCGAGCCTCAACTACCTGCTCTCCAGCCACGTGTGGCGCCAGGACCACAACGGCTTCAGCCACCAGGACCCGGGCTTTATCGACCACGTCGTGAACAAGAAGGCCGAGATCGTCCGCGTGTACCTGCCGCCGGACGCGAACACCCTGCTGTCCACCTACGACCACTGCCTGCGCTCGCGCCAGTACGTGAACGTCGTCGTCGCGGGCAAGCAGCCGGCGCCGCAGTTCCTCACGATGGAGCAGGCGGTCGCGCACTGCACGCGCGGCCTGGGCATCTGGGAGTGGGCGGGCACCGAGGTCGAGGGCGCGGACCCGGACGTCGTGCTCGGCGCGGCGGGCGACGTGCCCACGCTCGAGGTGCTCGCGGCGGCCGACATCCTGCGTCACCGCATCCCGGACCTCAAGGTCCGCGTGGTCAACGTCGTCGACCTCATGCGGCTGCAGGACGAGAAGGAGCACCCGCACGGCCTGTCCGACAAGGACTTCGACACGCTGTTCACTGCCGACAAGCCGGTGATCTTCAACTACCACGGCTACCCGTGGCTCATCCACCGCCTCACGTACCGGCGCACCAACCACGCCAACATCCACGTGCGCGGGTACAAGGAGGAGGGCACCACGACGACGCCCTTCGACATGGCGATGCTCAACGACATCGACCGGTTCCACCTCGTGGTCGACGTCATCGACCGGGTGCCGGCGCTGCGCTCGCGGTACGCGGGCCTGCGGCAGGAGATGGTCGACGCCCGGCTCGCGGCCCGGCAGTACACCCGCGAGCACGGCGAGGACATCCCCGAGGTGCGCGACTGGGTGTGGCCGGACGCCGGCGACACCGCGACGGAGCAGGGCGGTCCGCAGTACGACGCCGCGGCGGCGACCGGCGGCGACAACGAATGACAGGGGACGCACGATCGACAGGGGACGCCGCGTGACGACCTCGACCCGCTCCATCTACATCGCCTCCCCCGAGGGCGAGACCGGCAAGTCGACGGTCGCGCTGGGCGTGCTGGACCTGCTGGTCCGGCAGGTCTCGCGCGTCGGGGTGTTCCGGGCCGTCTCCCGCGTGCCTTCGCCGCCGGCGTCGGACGCGGGGGGCGACGCCCCGCGCGACCACGTGCTGGAGATGCTGCTCGCGCACGACGGCGTCGACCTGACGTACGAGGACGCGGTCGGCGTCGCCTACGACGACGTGCACGCAGACCCCGAGGCCGCGCTCGCCCGCATCCTCGACCGTTACCACGCGGTCGCGGAGCGGTGCGACGCCGTCGTCGTGGTCGGCACGGACTACACCGACGTCGCGGGCGCGACCGAGCTGGCGTTCAACGCGCGCGTGGCGGCCAACCTGGGCGCCCCGGTGCTGCTCGTGGCGTCCGGCCGCGAGCGCTCGCCGGAGGACGTGCGCGCGCTGGTGCGCCTCAGCCTGTCGGAGCTGCGCGCCAACCACGCGCAGCCGGTGGGCGTCGTCGTGAACCGGTGCCCCCCGCGGGTGCTCGCCGCGGGCGCCCCGGCGCTGGTGGGCGACGTCGACCTGCCCGTGTGGACGATCCCCGAGGAGCCGTTCCTGCACGCCCCCACCGTCGGCCGCCTGGCCGAGGCCGTGGAGGGCACGCTCATGCTCGGCGACGCCGACCTGCTGGGCCGCGAGGCGCTGGAGGTCATCGTCGGGGCGATGTCGTTCGAGCACGTGCTCGACCACCTGTCCGACGGCGCGGTCGTCATCCTGCCGGGCGACCGCTCCGACGTGCTGCTCGGGCTGCTCTCGGCGCAGTCCGCGGCCACGTTCCCGTCGCTGTCGGGCATCGTGCTCACCGGCGGCTACGTGCCGCGCGGCGTGATCGCGCAGCTGCTGTCGGCGCTCGGCCCGCGCGTGCCCGTGGTGGCCACGGCGCTCGACACCTTCCAGGCCGCCCGGCGCGCGGCCGAGACGCACGGCTACGTCACCGTCGCCTCGACGCGGAAGATCGACGTCGCGCGAGCCCTGTTCGAGCAGCACGTGGACGGCGCCGCGCTGCTGGCCCGCCTGGACCTGCCGCGCACGCGCGTCGTCACGCCGCTGATGTTCGAGTACGAGCTCATCGAGCGGGCGCGCGGCGACCGGCGACGGGTCGTGCTGCCCGAGGGCGACGACGACCGCATCCTGCGCGCCGCGTCGACCGTGCTGGCCCGCGGCATCGCGGACCTGGTGATCCTGGGCGACGAGACGTCGATCCGGGCGCGCGCCGCCGAGCTCGGCCTCGACATCGCCGCCGCCACGGTGCTCTCCCCCACCGACCCGGAGCACGTGGAGAGGTTCGCCGCGGAGTACGCGAGGCTCCGCGCGCACAAGGGCATGACGGTGGAGCGCGCCCAGGAGATCGTCACCGATGTGTCGTACTTCGGCACGATGATGGTGCACCTCGGCCTCGCGGACGGCATGGTCTCGGGCGCCGCGCACACGACGGCGCACACCATCCGGCCGTCGTTCGAGATCGTCAAGACGCAGCCGGGCGTCTCCGTGGTGTCGTCGGTGTTCCTCATGTGCCTGCAGGACCGGGTGCTGGTGTACGGCGACTGCGCGGTCATCCCGGACCCGACGGCGGAGCAGCTCGCGGACATCGCGATCTCGTCGTCGGCGACGGCGGCGCAGTTCGGCGTCGACCCGAAGGTCGCGATGCTGTCGTACTCGACGGGCACGTCCGGCTCGGGCGCGGACGTCGACAAGGTGCGCACCGCGACCGGGCTGGTCCGCGAGCGCCGCCCCGACCTGTCCGTGGAGGGGCCGATCCAGTACGACGCCGCCGTGGACGCGTCGGTCGCGAAGTCGAAGCTGCCGGAGTCGTCGGTCGCGGGGCAGGCGACGGTGTTCGTCTTCCCCGACCTCAACACCGGCAACAACACCTACAAGGCCGTGCAGCGCTCGGCCGGGGCCGTCGCCGTCGGCCCGGTGCTGCAGGGGCTGAACAAGCCCGTCAACGACCTGTCCCGCGGCGCGCTGGTCGCCGACATCGTCAACACCGTCGCCATCACGGCGATCCAGGCCCAGTCGTTCGGGGCCCAGGCACAGGAGGCCACGGCATGAGCATCGTCCCCGAGGCCGAGCGCCCCAACCCGTACAGCGCGTACGGGGCGCACGGGTCCGTGCTGGTGCTGAACTCGGGCTCGTCGTCGCTCAAGTACCAGCTCGTCAACCCCGTGGGCGGCGAGGCGATCGCGGCGGGCACCATCGAGCGGATCGGCGAGCAGTCCGGCATCGTCACGCACACGTTCGCGGGCAACAGGACCCGCCGCGACCTCGAGGTGCCGGACCACGGCGAGGCGCTGCGGATCGCGCTGGGCCTGTTCGACGAGATCGGCCCGCGCCTGGCGGACGCCGGCATCTACGCCGTCGGGCACCGGGTGGTGCACGGGGGTGCGGAGTTCTCGGGTCCGGTCGTGGTCGACGACGACGTCGTGGCGCGCATCGACGCCCTCGTGCCGCTCGCGCCCCTGCACAACCCGGCCAACGTGCAGGGCATCCGGGTGGCGCGCGAACTGCTGTCCGACGTCCCGCACGTCGCCGTCTTCGACACGGCGTTCTTCTCCGCGCTGCCGGCCGAGGCGTACACCTACGCCATCGACCGGGAGGTGGCGAAGGAGTACGACGTGCGCCGGTACGGCTTCCACGGCACCAGCCACCAGTACGTGGCGGGCAAGGTGGCGCGGGTGCTGGGCCGCCGGGTGCAGGACCTGCACACGATCGTGCTGCACCTGGGCAACGGCGCGTCCGCGTCGGCGGTGGCGGGCGGCGTCCCGATCGACACCTCCATGGGCCTCACCCCGCTGGAGGGCCTCGTGATGGGCACCCGGTCGGGCGACATCGACCCGGCCGTCGTCTTCCACCTGGCCCGCAACGCCGAGATGGGCATCGACGAGCTCGACACCCTGCTCAACAAGCGCTCGGGGATGCTCGGTCTGTCGGGCGTGAACGACTTCCGCGAGCTGCGGCGCCTCATCGACGACGGCGACGAGGCGGCCGCCCTCGCGTTCGACGTCTACATCCACCGCCTGAAGAAGTACGTGGGCGCCTACGCCGCGCTGCTGGGGCGGGTGGACGTCATCGCGTTCACCGCGGGCGTCGGCGAGAACGACGCCGCCGTGCGCGCCGCCGTCTGCGAGGGCCTGGAGGGCATGGGCATCGCGGTCGACCCGGAGCGCAACGCCGCGTCGCGACGCGACGAGCGCATCATCTCCCCCGACTGGACGTCCACGCTGGTGATGGTGATCCCCACGATGGAGGAGCTCGCCATCGCCCGGCAGTGCGTCGAGGCGGTGGAGCACCTGCGCCCGTCGTCGTCGGTCACGGCGGGCTGACCCCGGCCCGCGACGGCGGCTCAGGCCAGCGCGAACGCCACGCAGGCGATCCCGAAGCCCATCACGCCGATGGCCGTCTCCATGACGGTCCAGGTGCGCAGCGTGGTCTTCACGTCCATGTCGAAGAACCGGCCCACGAGCCAGAACCCCGAGTCGTTGACGTGGCTGAGCACCACGGACCCGGCCGCCACGGCGACGACGATCGCGGCCGTCGCGAGCGGGCTGAACCCGCCCGCCGCGACGGCCGGGGCGATGAGCCCGGCCGCGGTCGTGAGCGCCACGGTCGCGGAGCCCTGCGCCACCCGCAGGACGGCGGCGATGACGAAGCCGGCGACGATGACGGGCAGCCCCAGGTCGGCGAGGACGTCGGCGAGCGCGTCGCCGATGCCCGACGCCCGCAGCACGCCGCCGAACATGCCGCCGGCGCCCGTGATGAGGATGACGGAGCAGACGGGCCCGAGCGCCGAGTCGAGCGTCTGCTCGAGCGCGGTGCCCTCGACGCCGCGGCGACGGCCGAGCGCCCAGGCCGCCACGAGGACGGCGGCCAGCAGCGCGACGGGCGTGGAGCCGACGACGCCCGCCCAGGTCACGACCGGGTTCTCGGCGGCGACCCAGCCCGCGGAGACCGCGGTCTCCAGCCCGGTGTTGGCGAAGATCAGCACGAGCGGGAGCAGCAGGATGCCGACCACCGTGCCGAAGCGCGGCGGGTTCGCGATCTGTGCGGCGTCGGCCCGGCCGAGGATCGCCGGCACCGGCAGCTCGATCCGACGGCCGGCGAACCGGCCGAAGAGGTAGGCGGTCACGTACCAGGTGGGGATCGCGACGACCAGCCCGAGGAGCAGGACCATGCCGACGTTCGCCCCGAGGAACTCGGACGCGGCGACGGGGCCGGGGTGCGGCGGCACGAAGACGTGCATGACCGAGAACGCGCCCGCCACGGGCAGGCCGTAGAGCAGCAGCGAACCGCCGAGGCGGTGGGCCACCGCGAACACGATCGGCAGCATCACGACGAGGCCGGCGTCGAAGAAGATCGGGAAACCGAAGATCAGCGACGCGACGCCGAGGGCCAGCGGGGCGCGCTTCTCGCCGAAGCGGGCGATGAGCACGTCGGTCATCACCTTGGCGCCGCCGCTGGTCTCGATCAGCCGGCCCAGCATCGCGCCGAGCCCGACCAGCAGCGCCACGGACGCGAGGGTCGAGCCGAAGCCGTCCAGCAGCACGTCCACGACGCCGCCGGCGGGCAGCCCGGCGGCCACCGCGGTGAGCACGCTGACCAGCACGAGCGCGAGGAACGCGTGCAGGCGCACCTTGATGATGAGCAGGAGCAGGAGCGCGACGGCCCCGGCGGCGATGGCGAGCAGCGGCCCTGCCGTGAGGGTCTGGGTCCAGTCGTCAGTAGGCATGGAGAAGTCCTCGTCGACGGTCGTACGGGTGGAAGGTGGCTCTGCGCGGGCGGCCGGCGGGTCAGGCCCCGTCGTCGAGCCAGGCGAGCACGGAGTTGACGACCTCCTCCGGGGCGGCCGCGACGTCGATGCGGATGCCGTCCTCGTCGTCGTCGAGCGGCTCGAGGGTGGCGAGCTGGGAGGGCAGGAGCGCCGGCGGCATGAAGTGCCCGCTGCGGTGCGCCATCCGGTCGGCGAGGAGCTCGGGGGCGCCGTCGAGGTGGACGAACCGCACCCGGCCGTGCGCGCCGCGCAGGACGTCGCGGTAGGAGCGCTTGAGCGCCGAGCAGGTCACGACGGCGGATCTGCCGCCGTCGGTCTCCCCCGTCAGCCAGTCGCGGATGGCGGCGAGCCAGGGGGCGCGGTCGGCGTCGGTGAGCGGCGTGCCCGCCGACATCTTGTCGATGTTGGCCTGGGGGTGGAACTCGTCGGCCTCGGCGACGTCGACGCCGAGACGTTCGGCGAGCATCCCGGCGATCGTGGTCTTGCCCGAGCCGGCGACTCCCATGACGACGAGGTGCCCGACGACCGGCGGCCGCGCGCTCGCGTCGCGAGCGTCACCGGTGGCGTCCATGACGACAGTGTCCATCTCGACTTCCCTGTTCGATCGGCGACCCGCCGGGGCGGGCCCCGCGGCGACTGCTGCGTCACCGCGTCGTCCGAGGATGCCTCATTGGTACTACCTTTGACAAGACTGGTCACACCAATCGCCCGCCCGATCCGACGTCGATAGGCTCCGCCCATGCCGTCACCCTCCCTGCACGCCGGAGTGCTCGACGCGCTCGGCCGCGCGATCACCAGCGGAGACGTCCCGGCGGGCACCCCCCTCACGCTCGACGGGATCGGCGCCGAGCACGGGGTCTCGCGGACCGTGGCGCGCGAGGTGATGCGGTTGCTCGAGGGCCTCGGCATGGTGCGCTCGCGGCGCCGGGTCGGCCTCGTGGTGCTCGGCATGGAGAACTGGAACGTGCTCGACCCGCGCGTCATCCGCTGGCGCCTGCAGGGCCCGGGCCGCGACGCGCAGCTGCGCAGCCTGACGGAGCTGCGGCACGCGGTCGAGCCGCTCGCCGCGGCCGGCGCCGCCCGCCACGCCACCCCGCAGGTGCGCGGCGAGCTCGTGGACCTCGCCCGCCGGATGCGCACCCTCGGCGAGGCGGGCGACCTCACCGAGTTCCTCGCGCTCGACGTCCGCATGCACGAGCTGCTGCTGCGCTCCAGCGGCAACGAGATGTTCGGCCCGCTGGCCGACGTCGTCGCCGAGGTGCTCGCCGGGCGGACCCATCTCGGCCTCATGCCGCCCTCCCCCGCGCCCGAGGCCCTCGACCAGCACGAGGCCGTCGCCCGCGCGGTGGCCGAGCACGATCCCGCCGCCGCCGAGGCCGCGATGGCGCGGATCGTCGGCGAGGTGCGGCGCGCCCTCGACGACCTGCCCGACGTCCGGCCCGACCGCTTGCCCGATCACGAGGACGGCGCCTCCCGCCGGGGTTAGTCTCGACCGCGATGCTGCGCTTCACGCCTCCCTGCGGCCCGGTCGACGGCTGGGCGGACGACGACGTCGTCCGTGCCACCGGCATCCCGTACGCCCGAGCGGACCGGTTCCAGCGGCCCCTGCCGGTCCCCGACCGGAGCGAGGCGTTCGAGGCGACGGAGTGGTCTCCCGCCTGCCCGCAGGCGCCGGTCCCGTTCCTCGACGAGGTGCTGGGCTCGCCGGGCGCCGGTGTCCCCGGCGACGAGCACTGCCAGCGCCTGTCCGTGACGATGCCCGCCGACGTGCGCCCCGACGACCGCCTCCCCGTCATGGTGTGGATCCACGGCGGCTCGTACACCTCCGGCGCGGGCGACCTGCCGATCATGGACCCGCGACCGCTCGTCGCGGAGCAGCGGGTGGTCGTGGTGACGGTGACGTACCGGCTCGGCCTGTTCGGCTACCTGGGCGACGGGGCCGAGCGACCCGCGAACCTCGGGCTGCTCGACCAGCTCGAGGCGCTGCGCTGGGTGCGCCGCAACATCGGCGCGTTCGGCGGCGACCCGGCGCAGGTCACGCTGTTCGGCCAGTCCGCCGGGGGGGACGCCGTGGCGCACCTCCTGGCCGTGCCCGCCGCGGCGGCCCTGGTCTCCCGGGCGATCGTGCAGAGCGCGCCGCTCGGCATCTCCCGCGGCCGGGCACGGATGAACGCGGCCATGGCGCGCGCGGCGGCGGGGATCTCCGCGCGGACCCCGGTCATGGACGTCGTGGCCGCCGAGGCGCGGGTCGCCCGGGCCGCCACCGGGGGCGGCCTGCGCGCCGCGATGCCGTTCGGCACCCAGTACGGTCACGATCCGCTGCCGCCGGAGGGCGAGATCGACGCCGCGTGGGACGCGGCCGCGCCGCAGGTCCCCCTCCTCATCGGCAGCACCCGCGAGGAGACCCGGCTCTTCGTCCCCCGGATCCCCGCGATCCGGCGCCTCGCCGCGCTGCCGGTCGTCGGCCCGTCGGTGCGGCGCGCGCTGGTGGCCGCCGTCACCTCGGCGATCTACGGCGCACCCGCCCGCCGCTTCGCCGCGCGGCACGCGGCGGCCGGCGGCACCGCATACCGGTACGTGGTGACGTGGGCGGCGCCCGGCAACCCGTGGGGCGCCGCGCACACCGTCGACCTGCCGCTGCTGTTCGGCGACGAGAAGGCGTGGGCGACGGCGGGGCTCCTCCGAGGCGCGTCGTGGGACGACCTGCAGCGCTCCGCCCGCCGGGTGCGTGCCGTCTGGGGCGCGTTCGCCCGGGGCGAGGACCTCGGCGACCGCCTCGAGGTCCCCGGCGCGCTCACCGTGCGGCGGGTGGGCCGATGACGCTGCTGCTCGACCCGCCGGCCTGGCCCGCGCACGGCACCGTCTGGTCCCACCTGGTCTCGGACACGTCGCTGCACGAGCTGCGGTCGTTCGCCCGCGCCCAGGGCGTCGGCGACCGGGCGTTCGACCTCGACCACTACGACGTCCCCGCCGAGCGCTACGAGGCCCTGGTCGCCGCCGGCGCGGTCCCCGTCACCGGCGGCGAGCTGTCCCGCCGCCTCGCCGGGTCGGTCCTGCGGGTGCCGGGCCGCGAGCGGCGCCGCGCGGCCCGCGACGCGCTGCTCGCGCGGTGGGCGGCGCTGTGGGAACCGGGCGACGGGCCGCGGTCCGGGCCGGGCGCGGTGGACGAGGCCGGGCGCGACCTCGTGGACCGCTGGCGGGAGCCGCACCGCGTCTACCACTCGCGCCTGCACCTCGCGGACTCGCTCGACGCCCTGGACCTCCTCGTCGCCGACGGCGCGCCCGGCTCGCGCTGGCACGCGGCGACGGCGCTGTGGTTCCACGACGCGGTGCACGACGGCGAGGCCGGCCGCGACGAGGAGCGCTCGGCCGCGCTGGTGGGCGCGCTGCTGGGCCCGCTGACCGGTCGCGCGCGCCCGGCCGGCGCCGCCCACGCGCTGCGGGACGACGACGTCGCCGAGGTGGCGCGGCTCGTGCTCGTGACCACCGCCCACGACCCCGCTGCGGCGGACGCCTCCGGGGCGCTGGTCAGCGACGCGGACCTCGCCGTCCTCGGGGCCGACCCCGCCCGGTACGCGCGCTACGCGGCGCAGGTCCGCGCCGAGTACGGGCACGTGCCGGACGACGCGTTCCGCGCCGGCCGGGCCGCCGTCCTCGACCAGCTCGCCGGGCTGCCGCGGCTGTACCGCTCGCCCGCTGCCATCGACCGCTGGGCCGAGGCCGCCGGGCGGAACCTGCGCGCCGAGCGCGACGCCCTGGTCCCCTGACGCTAGGTTGCGTGGCGTGACCCCGACGCCGGCCGCCGCGCCGACCTCCGTCCGCTCCCGGCGCCGTCGTGCGCTGCGGGTCTCCGCCGCGACCGCCGGCGCACTCGCGCTCGCGCTCGTGGTGCCGGTCGCGTGGGTGCAGCTGACCGGGCAGGCGCGGGTGCGGCCGTCGGTCGAGTCCGTCGAGCCGGTCGACGCGATCCTCGTGCTCGGCGCGGGCCTCCGGCCCGACGGCACGCCCTCGCCCTACCTGCGCCGGCGCCTCGACGCGGCGGCCGAGCTGTACCACGCCGGCGTCGCGGACCGGGTGGTGCTCAGCGGCGACGGGCAGCCGCGTCGGGACGGCACCCCGTACGACGAGCCCGCGTCCATGCGCGCGTGGATCCTGGAGCGTGGCGTGCCGGACGAGGCGCTGACGCTGGACCGCGAGGGCCTCGACACGACGGCGTCCTGCCGCCGCACCGCCGAGCTCACGGGGGCCCGCACCGCCGTCGTCGTCACGCAGGACTACCACCTGCGCCGCGCCCTGTTCAGCTGCTCCCGCGCGGGCCTCGACGCGCAGGGGGTGGGCGTCTCGGCCGCGAGCGCGCAGCCGCGGAAGTGGGCGTGGTGGCACGTGCGCGAGATCCCGGCATCGTGGCGGGCGGCGGTCCGCGAGCTCTGAGGCGGCGCTATCGTCTCGGCATGACCGACGTCCTCACCAGCGTCGCCGCGGGCGTCGCCACCGTGACCCTGAACCGGCCCGCGAAGAAGAACGCGCTCACCACCGCGATGTACGCCGCGCTGGCCGACGCCCTCGACGCCGCGGAGGCCGACGCGGACGTCCGGGCCGTGCTGCTGCGCGGCGACGAGACCGTGTTCTGCGCGGGCAACGACATCCGCGACTTCCTGGACCGCCCGCAGGCCGGCACCGACGACCCGGCGTTCCGCTTCCTGCGCACGATCGCGCGGTTCCCGAAGCCCGTCGTCGCGGCCGTGTGCGGCCCGGCCGTCGGCGTCGGCGCGACCATGCTGCTGCACTGCGACCTCGTGTACGCGGGCGAGGGCGCGACGCTCCACTTCCCGTTCGTGGACCTCGGCCTCGTCCCCGAGGCCGGGTCCAGCCTGCTGCTGCCGCAGGTCGTCGGGCACCAGCGCGCCGCAGCGGCCCTCCTGCTCGGTGAGCCGCTGAGCGCCGCCGCGGCGGCGGACGCCGGCCTGGTCAACCGGGTGCTGCCGGACGCGGAGGTGCTCGGCCACGCCCGCGCGCAGGCCGCACGGCTGGCCGCGAAGCCCGTCACCGCGCTCGTCGAGACCAAGCGGCTGCTGCGCTCCGGCACCCAGGCCGCCCTCCTCGACCGGATCGAGGACGAGGGGGCGGTCTTCACCCGGCTGCTGGGCGAGCCCGCCGCCCAGGCCGCCCTGGGCTCCTTCCTGGCCCGCCCCCAGCGCTGAGCCGGGCCTACGGCAGGCGCAGCCGCCGCATCGCCCCGAGTGCCACGGACAGCACGCGGCTCGGCGTCTCCCCGCCGAGCGCGTACAGCGTGTCGAGCGACAGCCCGAACCGGGCGCCGCGCTGGACGGCGACGGTCTGCACCTCGGTGACGGCCTCGATGCCCTCGCGCCCGTGCCGGCGGCCCTGCCCGGAGGCCTTGAAGCCGCCCATCGGCGCGGCGGCGGAGCCCCAGGCCGAGGCGTACCCGTCGTTGATCACGACGGTGCCGGACTGCACGCGCGCCGCCAGGCGCCGCGCGCGGGCGACGTCGGTGGACCAGATGCTGGCGTTGAGGCCGAACTCGGTGTCGTTCATGACGCGCACCGCCTCGTCGTCGGACGCCACGCGGGAGACCGCGACCACGGGGCCGAACGTCTCCTCGCGGGCGCACAGCGCGTCCGCGGGGACGTCGTCCAGCACCGTCGGGGCGTAGAAGTACGGGCCGACGTCGGAGCGGTGCACGCCGCCGACGACCGCGCGGGCGCCCTTGGCGAGCGCGTCGTCCACGTGCCGGGTGACGCGCTCGAGCTGCGCGGCGGAGACCAGCGAGCCCACGTCGGCCGTGTAGTCGAGGCCCGTGCCCAGCGTGAGGTCGCGCACGGCGGCGGCGAACCGCTCGAGGAACGCGTCCGCGATCCGCTCGTGCAGCACCAGCCGCTCGATCGACATGCACAGCTGGCCGGCGTTGGCGAAGCAGGCCCGGACGACGCCGGGCACCGCGGAGTCCAGGTCCGCGTCGGCCGCGACGTACAGCGGGTTCTTGCCGCCCAGCTCCAGCGTCGTGCCGATGAGCCGCTCCCCCGCCCGCGCGGCGACCTTGCGGCCCGTCGCGGTCGACCCGGTGAACGCGATGTGGTCCACGTGGTCCACGAGCGCGGCGCCGATGTCGCCGCCGCCGGCGACGACGAGGAACAGGTCGTCCGGGAGGCCGGCCTCCTGCAGCAGCTCCGCGACCCACAGCGACGAGAGGGTGGTCTGCGGGTCCGGCTTGAGCACCACCGCGTTCCCCGCGAGCAGCGCCGGGATCGCCTCGGAGAGCACCAGGGACAGCGGGTAGTTCCACGGCGCGATCGCGCCGACCACGCCGACCGGACGGCGGTGCACCCGCGCGCCGGTGAGCACGGGCAGCATGCCCGGCACCCGCCGCTCGCCCAGGTACCCCGGGCCGCGCACGGCGTAGTGACGGCACGCCATCGCGACGTCGGCGACCTCCTCGAACGCGCTGCGCCGCGCCTTGCCCGACTCCATCTGGATCAGGTCGAGGATCTCCGACTGCCGCTCCAGCACCAGCGCGCCGAGGCGGTCGAGCACGGCGGTGCGCTCGCGCAGCGACGTGCGCGCCCAGTCACCCTGCGCGAGACGCGCCCGGGCGGCGGCCGACGCGACGTCGTCCGGCGACGACAGCGGGAACGCCGCCAGCGGGGCGCCGGTGAAGGGGAGGGTCGAGCGGTGCGTCCCGACCGTGTGGGACGTGACGATGCGCCGCGTCAGCGGCTCCACGACGTCGGGCTCCAGGACATAGGTGGCGGCGGGCAGCTCGGGGTCCAGAAGTTCCCCGAGAGCGCCTTCGCCCTCGTGCGCGGTGGACATGGCCGACACCCTACGCGGCTCCGGCGACACCGCGGCAACCGTCGTTCCGGTTCGCCCGGGTCGTTCGCTCTCAGCGCGACCGGGAACTCTCTGGGACGGGCGTTACAGGTCCCGGCCCAGCACGACGCACTCGGAGTCGGTGTACCCCAGGCCGTCGTAGAACCCGAGCACGCGCTCGTTCCCGTGCCGCACCATGAGGCGCACCTTGCGGACGCCCTGCCGGCGCAGCCACTCCTCGGCGGCACCCACCGTGGCGCGGCCGAGGCCGCCGCCCTGGTGCTGCGGGTCGACGGCCACGTAGTAGAGCCAGCCGCGGTGCCCGTCGTAGCCGGCGACCGCCGACGACACGACCTGCCCGCCGGACACCCCGACCAGGACCGTCGACGTCGGGGTGCGGCGTGCGTCGGCGACGTCGAGCCGCGGGTCGTTCCACGGCCGGGTCAACCCGCAGGCCTCCCACAGCGCGACGACCTGCTCGACGTCGCCGTCCGCGATCTCCCGGAACGCGACGTCGAGCGCCGTGACGGCGTCGGCCGTCACCGGGGCTGGTAGGGAGAGACGACGACCTCGACCCGCTGGAACTCCTTGAGGTCGGAGTAGCCGGTGGTGGCCATGGCGCGGCGCAGCGCGCCGACGAGGTTGAGGGTGCCGTCGGCGGAGCCGCTCGGCCCGAACAGCACCTGCTCCAGCGAGCCGGCCGTGCCGACCTCGACCCGCTCGCCGCGCGGGAGGGCCGGGTGGTGGGCCTCGGGGCCCCAGTGCCAGCCCTTGCCCGGCGCCTCCTCGGCGCGGGCGAGCGCCGCGCCCAGCATGACGGCGTCGGCGCCGCAGGCGACGGCCTTGACGATGTCGCCGGAGCGGCCCACGCCGCCGTCGGCGATGACGTGCACGTACCGGCCGCCGGACTCGTCGAGGTAGTCGCGGCGGGCCGCGGCGACGTCGGAGACGGCCGTGGCCATCGGCGCGTGGATGCCGAGCCCCACGCGCGTGGTGTGGGCGGCGCCGCCGCCGAAGCCGACGAGGACGCCCGCCGCGCCGGTGCGCATGAGGTGCAGCGCCGCGGTGTAGGTGGACGCGCCGCCGACGACGACGGGCACGTCGAGCTCGTAGATGAACCGCTTGAGGTTGAGCGGCTCGGCGTTGCCGGAGACGTGCTCGGCCGAGACCGTGGTGCCGCGGATGACGAACAGGTCCACGCCGGCGTCGACCACCGTCTGGTAGTGCTCCTGCGTGCGCTGCGGCGACAGCGCGCCGGCGACGGTCACGCCCGCGGCGCGGACCTCCTTGAGGCGCTGCGTGATGAGCTCGGCCTTGATCGGCTCGGCGTAGATCTCCTGCATGCGCTGCGTGGCACGCTCGGCGGGCAGGTCGCGGATCTCGGCCAGGAGCGTCTCGGGCGACTCGTACCGGGTCCACAGGCCCTCGAGGTCGAGGACGCCGAGGCCGCCGTGGTTCCCCAGCGCCACCGCGGTGGCCGGGCTCATCACGGAGTCCATGGGCGCCGACATGATCGGCAGGTCGAAGTGGTAGGCGTCGATCTGCCACTCCACGGAGACGTCCTTCGGGTCGCGCGTGCGCCGCGAGGGCACGATCGCGATGTCGTCGAAGGAGTATGCGCGGCGGCCGCGCTTTCCGCGTCCGATCTCGATCTCGTTGCTCACCCGGACAGCCTACCGGCGCGTGCTGTCGGTGGGCGGTGGCACAGTCCGGGGGCATGACGACGTACGCGGAGCTCGGCGCACCGGCGGCCGCCCCCGACCCGGGCTGGTCGCGCGGGCCCCTGCTCGGCTTCGACACGGAGACCACCGGGCTCGACGTCGAGGCCGACCGCATCGTGACCGCCGCGCTCGTGCTCCGCGGGCCGGACGGCTCCCGCACGGTGCGCACCTGGCTGCTCGACCCGGGCGTCGAGATCCCCGCCGAGGCCACCGCGATCCACGGCATCACCACGGCCGAGGCCCGCGCGCACGGGCAGGACGCCGTCGGCGCGCTCGAGGAGATCGCCGCGATCCTCGTCCACCGGGTGCGCGACGGCGTCCCCCTCGTCGCCTACAACGCCTCGTTCGACCTCTCGCTCCTGGACGCGGAGCTGGCCCGCCACGGGCTGCCGACCGTGCCCGAGCGGCTCGGCCGGCCGGTCGCGCCGGTGCTCGACCCCCTCGTCCTCGACCGCTGGCTCGACCGGGCCCGCGAGGGCAAGCGGCGGCTCGGGGACCTGTGCGCGCTGTACGGGATCGAGGGCGACGGCGAGCTCCACCGCGCGGACGTCGACGTCCTCGCGACGCTCGACGTCCTCGACGCCCAGCTGGTCGCCCACCCGCGGCTGCGGAGCACCGCGCTCGACGCCCTGCACGCCGCCCAGGCGGGGGCCCACCGGGCGTGGGCGGAGCGGGTCAACGCCGAGCGCGCCGCGAGCGCCGAGGGCCGGCCGCCCACGTCGACGGCCTGGCCCGCGTCCACGGGCCCGGCTCAGCCGGTCGGCGCCACGGGCTCCTGACCGTGCCACGCGGCGGCGCACCGGCAGCCCGCGTCGTCGCACAGGAGCGCCAGCGGGTCGGCCACGACGGCGGCGCGCGCCGCGCCGAGCACGTCGGCCACGCTCGTGCGGCGCAGGCGCGCGCGCCCGACGCGGACCTCGCGCGTCCGCGGCCGCAGGGCGGGCTCCAGCTCGTCGAAGCGGTGGCTCTCCCCGGGGATGTTCGGCAGCTCGGCCCACGCCCCGGGCCCCACCTTCGCGTAGCGGTGGAAACGGCCCCGGCCCAACCGCTGCTCGGCGAGGTGGATCGTCGTGCTCGACGTGTGCCCGACCCCCAGCAGGAGCACGTCCCCGCCGGCCTCCGCCACGGCGTCGATCGGTGCCAGCGGGTCGTCGAGGGTCTGCACCCCGACCACGTCCGCGGCCCGCTCGCCGGTCGCGACGAAGCCCTTGAGGGGGTGGGTGGTCCGCAGGTGCGGGTGGCCGAGGCGCACGGCCTCGGGGACGGCGCCCATCTCGCGGTCCACGGGGAGGTCGGGCGCGAAGGCCGCGGCCCGGTCGACGGCCTCGTCGTGCTCGGCCCACGTCGCGGCGTTCCAGTAGGCGTTCCAGGGCCGCTCCAGCCCCGGCGGCGCGGGGAGGCCGGTCGCGTCCCACGTGTCGGCGGGCACGACGACCGTGCCGCACACGTCGACCAGCGCCCCCGCGACCGCCTCCGCACCGCCGTCGACGTGCCCGAACGCGCTCAGGGAGCTGTGCACCAGCACCGTCGACGCGCGGTCCAGCCCGAGCTCGCGCAGGCCCGCGGCGATCTGGTCGATCGTGACGGCGGGCTCGCCGGCGCTGCGTCCTCCCTGGTCCATGGACGTCAGCCCACCACGCCGGCCGCCCGTCGTCACGCGCATTCCCCGCCCGCTACCGGTCGTAGACGGCGTCGACCTCCACCTCGACCAGCCAGCCGTCCACCGGCAGGTTCTCGATCTCCAGCGCGAACCGGGAGGGGCGCGCCTCGTTGACGACCATGGGCTCGCCGGAGGCCGAACCGAGCTGGACCTCGAGCGTCTCCCCGGTGGCGAGGTTCGTGTTGGCGAAGAACTGCCGATAGGCGCGGTTCCAGCCGGCGAAGTCCATCGCCTCCTCGCCGTCGGGGTTCTGCAGGAACACCCGCATGGAGACGACGTCGTCATAGGACAGGCCCGCGCGCTCGAGGTTCTCCCCGATCCGCATCAGCGCGTTGATCCCCTGCGCCTCGGTGAGTGTCACGCCGGCGGGCAGCTCCCCGCCGGGGAAGACGTCGGTCGGGATGTAGCGCTCCTCGGCGGTCACGCCCGGCGCACGGTTCAGGGCCGACGGGCCCAGGCCCGACGACTTGTACCAGGCGACGTTCTTGCCGAAGGCCACTCCGTCGGCGATGGAGGGTGTGTCGCCCGTGACGAAGGAGTGTGCCTCGGTGGGCCGCGGCTCGAAGAGCCGGCCGGAGGCGACAGCGGTGGCAGGGACCGCGACGGCGGCGGTGACGAGGACGGCGAGAGCGACCTTGGCGGTGTTCTTCATGGCGGGAACGTAGGGGCGCACCGTTTCCGCCGGATGACCGGCACGGGTCGAACGCGAGTCCCTGACCTGCGGCGACGTCGTCGAAACGCGGCCGTTATCCCGGGCGACGCCGCCGTAACCCCGCCGACGCCGGGCCGTGACGCCGCTCTCCTACCGTCGGCCGCGGTGCTGACGGCGGCGCCCGGCATCCAGGGCCGCCGCGACCGTCCGTCAGACCTTTCGACACGAGAGGTAGTGCCACATGGTCACTGACACGAACACCGACGGGGCCACCGACGGACCCCGGTCCGGCGTCTCCCGCCGCGGCTTCCTCCAGGCCGTCGGCGTCGGCTCCAGCGCCGGCGTCATGTTCGCCACGATGGGGGCGATGGGGCTCGCCCCGTCCGCGGCCGCCCAGCCCACGGCCGCGGCCTGGACGCCGCTCCGGGGCAGCGACTTCTCGCTCACCGGCCGCTCGGCGAAGAAGGTGGTGGTCGTCGGCGCCGGCCCGGCGGGCCTCGCCTCGGCGTACGAGCTACAGAAGGCCGGCTACCGCGTCACGGTGCTCGAGGCGCGCCACCGACCGGGCGGCCGCACGCTGACGATCCGCGGCGGGGACTCCGAGACGGACGTCGACGGCGTCACCCAGACGGCGCGGTTCGACGACGGCGTCTACATGAACGCGGGCGCCGGGCGCATCGCGCAGTGGATGGTCACCATGGACTACCTGCGCGAGCTGGGCGTGCCCTACGAGGTCTTCACCAACGCGAACGCCGACGCCTACCTCTACAACGAGAGGTCGGGCGCTACGCCCGGCAACCCGGTGCGCTACCGCACGGCCAAGGCCGACGTCTTCGGCTACACGTCCGAGCTGCTGAGCTACGCCACCGACCAGGGCGCCCTGGACCAGCGGCTCACCGCCGAGGACAAGGAGAACCTGCGTTCCTTCCTGCGCAGCTGGGGCTCGCTGAAGGCCGACGGCACGTACGCGGGCGGCGACAACCGCGGGTTCACCACCTATCCCTCCGCGTGGAACGAGCACGGCACGCCGCTGCCCGGCCCCGGCACGGTCTCGGAGGTGCTCGCCTCGAAGGTGGGGCAGTACTTCCCGTTCGAGATCAACTGGGAGCAGTCGATGCTCATGTTCCAGCCGAAGGGCGGCATGGACACGACCTACCAGTACTTCGTGCGGGCCATCGGCAAGCAGAACGTGCACTTCGGCTCCCCCGTCACCGGCGTGGAGAACACGAGCGACGGCGTGCGGGTCACCTACACGCCCGGCCACGGCCGCCCCCGGCAGATCGAGGCCGACTTCGCGATCGTCGCCGCGCCGGCCGGCGTCATGCGCCGCTGGGACACGAACTGGGGAACGGGGATCGACGCCGCGCTGGGCGAGTTCGCCACCGGCTCGCCCGCGGGCAAGATCGGTCTGCAGTACCGCTCGCGGTGGTGGGAGGACGACCACCGCATCTTCGGCGGCATCACCGAGACGGACATGGACCTCGCGCACATCTGGTACCCGTCCTACGGATACGGGGAGCGCAAGGGCCTCGTGGTCGGGTACTACAACACCGGGACGAACGCCCGCACCTACGCGGACCTCACGCCCCGGCAGCGCGAGCGGCGCGCCGTCGAGCAGGGCGTGAAGATCCACGGCGAGAAGTACCGCAGCGAGCTGGAGTCGTCGTTCTCCATCGCCTGGCACAAGGTGCCGTACATCGAGGGCGCGTGGGCCTACCCGAACACGGAGTCGTCAGGCTTCAAGCAGCTGCAGCAGGGCGCGGGCCGCGTCTACTTCGCGGGCGACTGGATGTCCGAGGTCTCCGCCTGGCAGCACGGCGCGTTCTGGTCCGCCCGGTACGCCGTCCAGGCCCTGCACGCCCGGGTCATGGCGAGCTGACGGCGGGACGACGGAGGCCCGGCACCCCCGCGGGGGTGCCGGGCCTCGTCGCGCCCGCGGGCCGGCTCAGAACCCGGTGTAGTTCGGCGCCTCGACGGTCATCTGCACGTCGTGCGGGTGGCTCTCCTTGAGCGACGCGGACGTGATGCGGACGAAGCGGCCCTTGGCCTGCAGCTCGGGGATGGTGCTGGCGCCGACGTAGAACATCGACTGGTGCAGCCCGCCGACGAGCTGGTGGGCGACGGTGTGCAGCGTGCCCTTGTACGGCACCTGTCCCTCGATGCCCTCCGGCACGATCATGTCGTCGCTGGTGACCTCGGCCTGGAAGTAGCGGTCCTTCGAGTAGGACTTCTTGCCGCGCGAGGACATCGCCCCCATGGAGCCCATGCCGCGGTAGGCCTTGTACTGCTTGCCGTTGACGAGGATCGTCTCGCCGGGCGCCTCCTCGGTGCCGGCCAGCATCGAGCCGAGCATGACGGCCTCCGCGCCGGCCACGATCGCCTTGCCGATCTCGCCCGAGTGGCGCATGCCGCCGTCGGCGATGACCGGGATCCCGGCGGCGCGCGCGGCCAGCGACGCCTCGTACACGGCCGTGATCTGCGGGACCCCGACACCGGTGACGATGCGGGTGGTGCAGATCGAGCCCGGCCCGACGCCGACCTTGATGCCGTCCGCGCCCGCGTCGACGAAGGACTGCGCACCCTCCTTCGTCGCGACGTTGCCGCCGATGACCTGCACGTGGCGGATGGCCGGGTCCGTCTTGAGCTTGCGGACCATGTCGATGAGCATCCGGACGTTGCCGTGCGCGGTGTCCGCCACGAGCACGTCGACGCCGGCGTCGACCAGCGTCGTCGCGCGCTGCCAGGCGTCGCCGAAGTAGCCGATCGCCGCGCCGACGAGCAGGCGGCCCTGGCCGTCCTTCGACGCGTTCGGGAACTGCTCGGACTTCACGAAGTCCTTGACGGTGATGAGGCCCGCGAGGCGACCCTCGTCGTCGACCAGAGGCAGGCGCTCCAGCTTGTGCTTGCGCAGCAGCAGCGTGGCGTCCTCGCGCGAGATGCCGGCCGGGCCCGTGATGAGCGGGGCCGGCGTCATGACCTCGGAGACCTTGGTGGTGCCCCACTCGGCGACGGGCGTGAACCGCAGGTCGCGGTTGGTGACGATGCCGGTGAGGTGCCCGCCCGCGTCGACCACGGGGAAGCCGGAGATGCGGTACTCCCCCGCCCGCTTGTCGAGCTCCTCGAGGGTGACATCCGGGCCGATCGTCACCGGGTTGGAGATGATGCCGGTCTGCGTCCGCTTGACCAGGTCGACCTGGTACGCCTGGTCCTCGATCGACAGGTTGCGGTGCAGCACGCCGATGCCGCCCTGGCGGGCCATCGCGATCGCCATGCGCGACTCGGTGACGGTGTCCATCGCGGCCGAGACGAGCGGCACCCGCAGGGAGATCTCCCGGGTGAGGCGTGAGGTGGTGTCGATGTCCGACGGGGCGAGGTCGGAGTACCCCGGCAGCAGCAGGACGTCGTCGTAGGTGAGGCCGAGGAATCCGAACGGGTCGTGCGCGGGCGAGGTCGAGTCCGTCATGACAGGAGTCTACGTTCTGGGCGACGGCGTGATGGAGGCCCGTCCGCCCTTCAGGGTCCGGTCGTGGCGGACCTCACGTCACGGCTGACCGACCAATCTCACGTCACGACGGCGAGCGCCTCGTGCAGCATCGCGGTGAACGACCGCACCCGCTGCACCGTCGCGGCCAGCGGCAGCTCGCTCGCGGCGTCGTCGCGCCGCAGGCTGACGATGATCGGCAGCTCGGCGAAGCCGTCGTGCACGGCGTGGATGAGGTCCAGGTCGGGCCGGCGCTGCGCCGTCGCGAGCACGAGCGCGGCGGGGCGGACCATCGTCACCAGCTCCAGGGAGCGGTGCGTGCTCGCGGGGCCCGTCACGATGCGCGCCGTCGCCCCCTTCGCCGTCAGCGCGGCCGCGAGGGCGTGCGCGGACAGCGGCACCACCTCGTCGGGCGCGGCGAAGATGAGCACGATCTTGCGCATGCGGCTCGGGTGGTTGGCCGGCGGGGCGCCGCCCTCCACCATGGCCCGCTCGAACGCCTCGGTGAAGTCGCGCAGCGCGCGCAGGGCCGCGGTGGCGAGCACGACCTCGGGGACGGCGCCCGGGCCGGCGAGGACCGTCCGCTGGGCGACGCGCTGCCACGCGGGCTCCGCGATCTCGGTCCACCAGGCGGCGGGGTCGCCCTGGGCGGGGATGGCGAGGAGGTCGTCGCACCCGGCCTGGTCGTAGGCGAGGGCGGCGTCGACCACCGCCGACACCCGGCCGGAAGCGCTCCCACCGAGGACGTGACCGGAAGCGGCCGAGGTCCCTTCGCCACCCCCGGGCAGGGCGCGGAGGTGGGCGCGGCCGCGAGGCGCCTCGCCCTCGGCGGCCTGTGCCGGGCGTCCCGGGTCGGGCTCCGCGTCGTCCTCGTCGTCCGTCTCGGCGCCGGCGTGGGCCGCGTCCTGGGTCGCCTCCTCGAGCTCCTCGACCCCCGCCTCGAGCGCGGCCTTCGCGGCGTCCACCGGCGCGACGCCCTCGAGCGTCAGCCGGCGCATCACCAGCAGGCGCGCCACGTCCTCGGGCGTGTACCGACGGTGGGATCCCGCGGTGCGGGCGGACGGGCCGAGTCCGTAGCGACGGTCCCAGGTGCGCAGGGTCGCCGGAGCCACCCCCAGGCGCCTGGCGACCGCCGCGACGGCGAGGCCCGGGCTCGACGCGCGAGACCCGCCCCCGTGAGGAGCGGGTCGGGATGAGGTCATGGCGTCGATTCTGCCGAGAGGACCGGAGGGTCGCCACTGCTCCCCCGGGCGCGCCGCGGTAAACCTCGACTGCGCAGGTCAAAGCCGGTCAGCGACGCCGTGAACCCGTTCAGGCCCGAGGAGAAAGTTGAACAGTGAATCATCGAAACCGGTCACGAAATCCGACCTTGAACAACTTCTGCACAACTTGTAGGTTGTTCGCCATGACGGAGATCTCGAGGCTTCCCGGTCCGGTGATGGAGCTGTGGGAGTGGCAGTACCAGGGCTCCTGCCGCGACGCGGACGACACGTTGTTCTTCCACCCCGAGGGTGAGCGCGGCTCGACGCGCCGACGTCGGGCCGAGGCGGCCAAGGCGATCTGCCGCTCGTGCCCCGTGATGATGCAGTGCCGGGAGCAGTCGCTCCGGGTCCGCGAGCCGTACGGCGTGTGGGGCGGCCTGAGCGAGGACGAGCGCTCCGCGATCCTCGCCGGCACCGCCCGCAAGACAGGCTGAGACGCACGAAGGCCCCGCACCGACGACGGTGCGAGGCCTTCTGCGTTCGGTGTCGTCAGGCGACGACGACCGCGAGGATGTCGCGGGCGGAGAGGACGAGGTAGTCCTCACCGGCGTACTTGACCTCGGTGCCGCCGTACTTGCTGTAGATGACCTTGTCACCGACCTTCACGTCGACGGGGACGCGGTTGCCCTTGTCGTCGAAGCGACCCTCGCCCACGGCCAGGACCTCGCCCTCCTGGGGCTTCTCCTTGGCGGTGTCCGGGATGACCAGGCCGGAAGCGGTCGTGGTCTCGGCCTCGATGGCCTTGACGACGATCCGGTCCTCGAGCGGCTTGATGGGGACCGACACGTCGGACCTCCTTGATTCGCGATGCGTGGATGGACTAGCTGATTGACCAGGTCGCGTCCGAGGGCTGGCCGTCGTCGCGGGTGCCGGTACAGCCTTGCGGTCGCTGACGACAAATCTAGGCAGGCGTTAGCACTCTGACAAGTCGAGTGCCAGAAGTCGGCGGGTCGTTCGCCCAGGGCGTCACCACCTGTGGATGGCGACCACGTGTACCGGCGCGTCGCTGCCATCGTGTTCGGCGTGACCTTGCGCCCCACCATCACTGACCTCGACGCGGAGCAACGACCTCGTGAACGCCTCGTCCGTCATGGTTCGACGGCGCTGACCGACGCCGAGCTCGTCGCTCTGCTGCTGGGATCCGGTCGACGCGGCGCCAACGCCGTCGACCTGGCCGCGGAGCTCCTGCACGAGCACGGCGGGCTCGCCGGCCTGCGCCACGTTGATGTGGCGGCTCTCGCGCGGGTGCCGGGCGTCGGTACGGCGAAGGCGGCCCGGATCGTCGCCGCCCTCGCCCTGACATCTCGTGGAGCACGCGCCGAGGACGAGCGGCCGGTCATCAGACGGTCCGCCGACGTCGCCCGTGTGACCGCACCGGCCTTCGTCGGCGCACGGCGAGAGCGTGTCGCCCTCGTGGTGTGCAGGCCAGGGAATCGGGTCCTCGAGACGATCGTTGTGGCCGACGGCGGCGCACACGGTGCCGCGTTCCCGGTCCGGGAAGTTCTCGCCGACGTGCTCCGGCGGGACGGCGTCGCGTTCGCACTGGCGCACAACCATCCCGGAGGGGACCCGGCACCCAGCGACGCCGACCGGCGGACGACGGCTGCGCTTCGGTCAGCGGCCGAGGACGTGGGGCTGCGGCTGCTCGATCATCTGGTCGTCGCGGGCAGCGAGTGGCGGTCAGTTCTGAACGCCACGTAGCCGATCACGGCTCCAACAACCGACGGAACTCCTCGTTGCGCGCCGCAGGAATGAGTGACATCCCCAGTTCGTCGCGCCTGACCGACAGCCGTTCGATCTGATCGAGAATGTTCAGGCGACGGCCGACGATCTGCTGCGCCTCGATTGAAGGTAGCGGGATCTCGAGTGCCTCGAATGCTTCCGGCGTCAACCTTCGCCGCCGAAGATTAGTCCCCTTCGACAGACCACCGATTTTCGTCGCGAACGAGTCCCAGGACACGAGCGCCTTCAGGAAATTCGAGTCAACATGTTCGCCGTCTAGTCGGTAGGAAATGAACTCAGGCGACGTATGTCTGCCGTCCAGCCCGTCGGGCACGATCCCGAAAGCCCCTTCCCAAGCACCGAGCTTGAGATAGACCAGGTCACCCGAATGGACCTTCCGCAGTCGCGAGTACTTGGTCGCAGACCCTTCCAGCATTCCGGCATCGAATGGTCCGCGACCACGGTTGCGCATGCCAAGCATCGGGTACCGCTCGGTCGACTCAACCTCGACTTCATCCGTTCGACGCGCCAGCAGCTCGCCGAGCGGTCGAGGCCTCCCACCCTCCAGCACGTCCCTGAGCAAGCGAGCTCTCGCCACAGACAGCGGTTCAGCCGATCTGGCAACTCCGTGGGTAAGGTGCGCAATGCGGTCGAGTCGGGCGGCGATGCCTTGCTGGGTGGGGAGGTCGGGCAGTGGAATCCTGATCGAGCAAAAACTCGACACGCTCAGGCGCTCTCGTCGTGCGCCAATCCCCTGCGACAGCCCGCGCACCCTCTCCTGAAACCAACTCGTGTGGAGCAAGTGAGCGAACCAATCGACGTCGAGCATTTCCTTGTTGGCCTGAAAACTCGGGAACTCGTTCGAAGCAAACATTCCATCAGCCCAATCGGGCACCACGGCGAACGCCCCTTCGAACGCCTTGAGTCGCGAGAAAACCACATGGCCGGCCCGCATCTTGCGAAGTGTCTTGTAAGCCGTATCGCTTCCCCTGATGGCGTCGCGCACGAGAATCCCGCGCCCCTGACCGAGCACACCCATGATCGGATATGCCCTTTGCGGATCGACTACCTCGTCGACCTCGGCGAATGCGAGGACCTCGCCGATGGGCACCCACTCGACCGTCACTTCTTCTCCTCCACGACCTCGGCGCGGAGTCCCCGCAGGAGGTCGAGGATCTGCTCCTCGACGTCGACGAGCTCGTCGAGGATCTCGGCGACGGGGCGATCCTCCAGTGCGTCGGCGACGTGGGGGTTGCGCAGGTCCAGGTCGTATTCGCGCTTCACGAGCTCGTCTATCCCGACCTTCCAGGAGTGCTCGTTCTCGACCCTCGCCTTCCGCTTCTCGGGCCCGGGCCCGGGCTCGCCCCACCAGGCCTGCAGGTCTGCGAACTCCTCGTGCCGCAGAGGCTTGGTCTTCGTGTACTTCTTGCGGCCCTCGGGCGTCGGCAGCTCGTAGAACCACGTCTCGGCGGTGGGACGGCCCGCCTCGAAGAACAGCAGGTTCGACGGGATCGCCGTGTACGGCTCGAAGACGCCGTTCGGCAGCCGGACCACCGTGTGCAGGTCGAAGTTCTCCAGCAGCTTCTTCTTGATCCGGCCGCCCACGCCCTTACCGAACAGGGTGCTGTTCGGGACCACGACCGCCGCCCGACCCTTGCGACGCAAGATCCGCGCCATCACGGCCTGCAGGAACAGCCAGGAGGTCTCCTCCGTACGCATCCCCGCCGGGAAGCTCTTGGCGATCGCGGCCTCCTCCTCGCCACCGAACGGGGGGTTGGTCAGCACCACGTCCACGCCGTCGTACTCCTGCTCGCTCAGGGCGGCGTCCAGAGAGTTGGCCCGGTCCACCTTCGGGTCCAGCGCGTCGTGCAGCAGCAGGTTCATCTGGCACAACAGGAAGGGCTGGGGCTTCTTCTCGAAGCCTCGCAGCGTCCCGCGGGTCCGCTCACGCTGCGCTACGGACGTCACCATCTCCTGGACGTGCTCATGCGCCTCGACCAGGAAGCCGCCCGTCCCGGACGCAGGGTCCATGACCGTCTCCCCCACCTGCGGGTCGATCATGTCGACCATGAACCGCACCACGGGACGCGGGGTGTAGAACTCTCCGGCATCGCCGGCCGAGTCGCGCATCTCCTTGAGCATCGACTCATAGACGTGCGCCATGGTGTGCAGGTCGTCGGAGGAGTTGAAGTTCACCCGGTCGATCTGCTCGATGAGCTCGCCGAGCAGGTAGCCCGAGAGCATGCGGTTGCGGACGTCGGCGAAGACCTGGCCGACGACGTCCCGCTCGCCTGTGCCCCGCATGCCCGCGAGGTGCGGCAGCAGGTTCTCGTCGACGAACGTGCTCAGCGCGGCGCCCACGCGCTGCGTCGCAGCACCCGGCCCCGCCCAGTCGCGCCACCGGTACGGCTCGCCCAGCAACGGTCGGCTGTCCGGTTCGAACATCTCACGCCGCTTCTCATGATCGTCGAGCGACTTGAGGAAGAGCAGCCACGACAGTTGCGGGATCCGGTCGGCGTCTCCGTTCAGGCCGGGGTCCTTGCGCATGATGTTGCGAGCACGCTTGATCACCGCGGAGAGCTCTGCGCGGGTGGAGGTCGGACGTGCTGCGGCGTTCACTGTTGCTCCTTCTCAGGACGGACATCGAGGTCGAGCGACCGTCGATAGAGATCACGGGCGGCCGCGACGGCGTCCGCCAAGGTGCGAGCCGCGACCTCGTGAAGCTCTGCCATGGCGGCGTAGTCGGCGACCCACGACGCCGGAGGGTCCGGCAACGTCTCAGGAGGCGCGGCGCCGTTGCGAGCACGGAAGACGGCGTGCAGCCTGTCGGCCAACCTCACCTCGTCCAGGGCGCCGGTGTCGAGGACGAGAACCACGTCGAGCAGGTCCTTGACCCTCGTCGAGGGTCGCGGGTGCGCGTCGACCGCGCTCAGGGCATGGAGCTTCTCCGCCACGTGCTGCGCCAGGTCCACCGCACGGACCGCGACCGGCGCCCAACCAGGTTCGGCCACGACGACAGGGAGCACGACCTTCTCGATCCCGCCGGTCACCTCGTCCGGCCTCGCGACGACGTCTACCCGGACGCGGGCGAAATCCTTGCCCCCCAGTCGGGCGGTCACGCCGAGTCGCGCACCCGGCCCACCGAGCTCGTCGGAATCCGCCAGGTGCGACCGGACCGCGGAGACGAGGAAGACGAACCCGTCGCCATCGACGTCGTCGGCCAAGGCGTCCGTCAGGAGGTTGGCCAGCTCCGTCACGGGCTCTGTGAGCGCAAGGTCCAGATCCCTGGTCGCTCGCGCCCGCGTCCCGAGCCGGGCCTCCAGGAGATATCCACCCTTGAGCACCCAACGGTCGTCGAGGCGCCGCAGCATCCGCTGAAACGTCAGGTGCCGACGGAGACGGTTGACGTCGACGCCGCGTTCCTGGGCACGGACCTGCAGGCGGGCGTCGAGGCTGGCCCGCAGCGCCGCTGGTTCGCGCGGGGTCATCCGCGCGCCGCCGCGAGTGCGCGCTCGATCCGCAGCGCCGCCCGGTCACCGAACTCGTCCGCGCGGCGACCGAGAGCCCTCGCCGTGACGAGTCCCCGCTCGAGCGCCTCGGCGACTGCATCGTCCACCGACTCCTGGTTCTCGCTCGCCGCGATGTCCAGCAGTGTCCTCAGCGGAGTGGTCACTCTGAAGCCCTGGCGAGCCTCGACGTCGTCGCCCGAGAGGTCCCCGGGCATGGTTCGGACGGCTGGATGCTTGGCGGAGAAGCCCTCCGGCACGGTCATCGTGATCGTCCCCGGGTCCAGCACACCCACGTCGTGCACGGCGAGAGCGGTGGCGTGCGAGATGACGCCCCGGCCCCGGCTCCAGAGCGTCCAGAGCACGTAGACGTCGTCGATGGCCGCCGGCCAGTCACGGAGTCGGAAGATTCCCCGTTCCACCCGCACCCAGTTCCCGTGGTCGACGTGATACTTCTGCGCCTGATAGCTGAACCCAACGTCGACTGCCTGCGCCGCGGTGAAGTAGCCGGCCTGTCGGTACGCAAGGGACTGCAGCGACTGAAGGACATCGCGCCGCTGACTCACGATAGCGAGCCTACCACCGGAATGACATCAAAGTTTCCTTTAGTTTGGGCCCCACATCGGCGTGAACCTCAAGCCATCCTGGAGTCCTCGTACAACCAGCGCTGCAGGTCCGCGAGCCAGGTCCGCAAACCCTCGATCCCCCCGAACTCCTCGGCAAGCTCGAAGGCGGTGCCGTGCTCCGTCAACGGGGGCACCTGGAGCGCCGCCGGCGCGACCTCGTTCACTCCACGCTGCGCATATCGGTCGAGCAGCACGTCGATCACGGCACGCGCGGCTTCGCTCAGTCGCTCGATCCGATCGCCGTAGGACACCCGCACGCGATCGGCACGCTCCCGCCGCGTCCGGGGCTCGAGATCCCACGCCACGGACGCCAGCACATCAAAAGGGTCCGCCTCGGCGAGACGCACGTGCTGCGCCAACAGGTCCAGGTCGAGCCCGAGGAACTCGAGTCGCGCGAGCACGGCCTGCCGCTCCGTCGGGTTCATCCACGCGGCTCGGAGATCGCCCACGGTCGGAAAGAGGGTCCGCACCCGTGCGCCGACATACTCCCGATACTCCATGGTCTCGAGCCGGCCCGTCTCCGGATTGATGACCTGCATCCGCTCGCCGAGCAGCGTGATCGACTCGCCCGACACGGTCAGAATCCGCTCGGGCAGTGCCGCTGC
Source organism: Isoptericola sp. NPDC019482 (assembly GCF_040632295.1). Classification (NCBI taxonomy): domain Bacteria; kingdom Bacillati; phylum Actinomycetota; class Actinomycetes; order Micrococcales; family Promicromonosporaceae; genus Isoptericola; species Isoptericola sp. NPDC019482. Next base: position 20,486 of record NZ_JBEYBQ010000015.1, on the reverse strand, counting down.
ATCGGGTTCACCATCGATCCCCCCGAGGACTCCACCCGGCTCGGTCCGGAACTCCGGTTCAGGTTCTGCGATGCCCAGGTACGGTTCGCCCGCATCATCGCCACCCAGCGGATCCTCGCCCTCGTCGTCGACGACGACCTCACCGCTCGGCAGAACCCGCTCCTTCCGCGGCGCCGGAAGTGGTCCGTCGAAGGTGGGGTCGCGGAACTTCGCCGACGCCCCGACGTAGTCGACCACCTCGAAGTACTGCTTCCCCTTCGGCGGGTACAGCCGCGTCCCCCGGCCGACGATCTGCTTGAACTCGATCATCGAACCCACCGGGCGGCACAGCACCACGAAGTTCAGGTCCTCCATGTCGACCCCTGTACTGAGCAACCGCATCGTGGTCGCCACCTGCGGCCAGTCGGACGTGGGGTCCGTCAGGTGCTCGAGGAACCTGTCCTTGTCAGGCTCTTCGCCCACGATCCGGACCACCCACTGGGGGTCCCGCCGCGACTTGTCCGGATCCGCGTTCACGAGCGCCCGCCTCATGTCGTACGCGTGCTGCGCACTCACGCAGAACACCGCCGCCCGGGAGTCCGGGGTCTCGCGCAAGAGCCCGGCAAGGTGCTGTGCCATCGCCTCGGTCCGGTCCGGCAGGGACAGGCGCCGCTCGAAGTCCTTGGTCCCGAACACCCCCTCGGGGATCTCCCGCCCGAAGTCGTCGCGCTGCCCAGGCATCGCCTCCCAGCCGAGCGCGTCCACGTCGAGGACGACGCGACGCACGCGGTACGGCGCGAGATATCCGTCCTCGATCCCCTGCTTGAGCGAGTACTCGAATACGGGCTCACCGAAGTACTCGTACGTGTCCACGTTGGTGTCGCGCTTCGGAGTGGCTGTGAGCCCCACCTGGACGGCGACGTCGAAGTGCTCCAAGATCTTCCGCCATCGCGATTCCTCTGAGGCACTGCCTCGATGGCACTCGTCGACGATCACGAGCGAGAAGAAGTCCCGCGGAAGGTCCTCGAACACCGAGAGCGGGGTGCCACCCTCCGCAGTGTCGCCGGCGGTGGCCGCTTCGCCGTCGAGTGCCTGGTACGTCGCGAAGTACAGATCACGGCTCCGCGACGTCGACCGCTTGGCCAGGCGTGTCACCGCCTCCGCGCCGAAGGCCGTCCTGAAGTCCTTCATCGGATCGGCGACGAGGACGTCCTGATCCGCGAGGTACAGCACCCGATACGCACGACCACCGTCCAGGGCCCTGCTCGACTCGCGCAGCTTGTGGATCAGCTGCAGGGCCGTGAACGTCTTACCAGTGCCCGTCGCCATGAGCAGCAACGCCCGTGTACGACCGCCGTCGATGGCCTCGATCGCGCGTTGCACCGCGACCTGCTGGTAGTAGCGAGGTTCTTTGACGTCACGGCCGCCGTGGGCTCGGAGCTGACGGTTGTACGGCACGCGGACAGTCGTGGCAGCGCGCTGCGTCAGGCCGCGGTTCGCGACGAACGCGGCCCAGACGTCGTCCGGCGAAGGGAACGACGCGACGTCCCTCTCCGTACCGGCGTGCCGGTCATGGCGGATGATGGTGCGGCCGTTCGACCCAAAAGCGAACGGCACGTCGAGGCGCTGCGCGTAGTCGATCGCCTGCCCCATGGCGTCGGCCGCCGATCGGTACAGCCGCTTCGCCTCGACGACGGCGACACGGACGCCGTCCACCTCGAGTACATAGTCGGCTACCCGCAACTCGCCCTTCGCGTGACGGCGAGCATGCTCCGACTCCGGGTTCTGCAACTGCACCTGCTCGACGATCTGATCATCGGACCATCCAGCCCGTCGAAGTGCGGGCACGATGAAGTCTCGGCACGTCGTGGACTCGTCCGGGCCCTGAACCATGTGCCGCACCCTAGCGACCAGCACCGACACCGGCACCGGCACCCGGAACCGAGGGCACTCCTAGCCTGAGACGATGGCCCGATGGATGCCGCCTCCGTGAGCAAGTTGCTGAGCCCGGACGGGTGGGCGCTGCTCAACTCCCTCCCCCCGTACGACGAGACGCAGGCCATGGTGCTGGCCACCCGGCTGCGGGCCGACGGGGTCGACGCCGACCTCGCGGCGGCCGCCCTCACCCAGTCGCGGCTGCGGGCCAAGGCCCGCGCCAAGCTCGGCGACTTCGCGGACGGGATGCTGTTCACGCCCGACGGCGTCGAGCAGGCCACCCGCCTCGTCGTCGCGGCGCTGCACGCCCGCCACTACCTCGCCGCGGGCGTCACCAAGGTCGCGGACCTCACGAGCGGGATCGGCGCGGACGCGCTCGCGTTCGCGGGCGTGGGGCTGCGCGTGCTCGCGACCGACGTCGACGAGGTCACGGCGGCCTTGGCCACCGTGAACCTGCGGCACTTCCCCGAGGCCGAGGTGCGGCACGCGGACGGGCTCGCGCTCGACCTCGCCGCCGAGGGCGTCGACGGCGTGTACGCCGACCCGGCGCGACGCACCCGCGGGGGGCGGCGGGTGTTCGACCCGGCCGCCTACGCTCCCCCGCTCGACGCCGTCTGGAACCTGCGGGCCCAGGTCCCCGCGCTGGGGATCAAGGTCGGCCCCGGCATCCCCCACCAGGGGCTGCCCGAGGACGCGGAGACGCAGTGGGTCTCCGTGGACGGCGACGTCGTCGAAGCGGGGCTGTGGTTCGGCCCGCTCGCGCCCGACGGGCCCGGCCGGTCCGCCCTGGTGCTCGCGACGGCGGGCGGGACGACGACGTCGCGCACGCTGCGCGCGGACCTGCACGACGACGCAGGCGGGGCCGACCTCGTGCCCGACGTCGGCCCCGTCGGCGCCTACCTGTACGAACCGGACGGCGCCGTCATCCGCGCCGGGCTCGTCGCGCACGCCGCGGCCGAGCTGGGCGGCCGTCTGCTGGACCGCACCATCGCCTACGTCACGACCGACCAGCCCGCCCCGCCGCCCGCCGACGGCACCGCGCCGCTGGCGACCGGCTACCGCGTGCTCGACGTCATGCCGTTCAACCTCAAGCGGCTCAAGGCCTACCTGCGCGAGCGCGGCGTCGGGCGGCTCACCATCAAGAAGCGCGGCACCGCCGTCACGCCCGAGCAGCTGCGGGCCCAGCTCTCGCCCAAGGGCGACGCCGAGGCGACCCTCGTGCTCACGCGGGTCGGCGGCGCGCAGCACGTGCTCGTCGTCGAGCCGCTGCGCTGATCCCGCGCCGGGCGCGCGCGAGGAGGCGGTCGCGGCGAGGTGTCGCGCCGAGACCTGCCGGACCGGCGCGCGTCCCGGCGTCACCCCGTGGAAGCATGGCCCGCATGGTGCTGGAATTCGCCGCCTCCGAGCGGTCGAGCGTCGGGCTCGAGTGGGAGCTCGCGCTGGTCGACGCCGACTCGGGCAACCTGCGGCAGGTGGCGCCCGCCGTCATCGAGGCGGTGGCCGACGACGTCCGGCACCGGTACGTGAAGCCGGAGTTCCTGCGGAACACGGTCGAAGTGATCAGCGGCGTGCGGCGCACGGTGCCCGAGGCGATCGCCGACCTCGAGCGCGGCATCGCCGCCATCCACGACGCCACCGGCCCCATGCGCGTGGACCTCATGGGCGCGGGAACGCACCCGTTCGCGCACTGGTCGCAGCAGAAGGTGACCGACAAGAAGCGGTACGCGACCGTCGTCGACCGGGCGCAGGTCGTGGGGCGGCAGCAGATCGTCTACGGCGTGCACGCGCACGTGGGCATCGAGGACCGCGCCAAGGTGCTGCCGATCGTCAACTCGCTGCTCGTCTACCTGCCGTACCTCCAGGTGCTGTCCGCGTCGTCGCCGTTCTTCGGGGGCGACGACACGGGGTACGCGTCGATGCGCACGATGATCTTCCAGCAGCTGCCCACGGCCGGGCTGCCGTACCAGTTCGGCGCCTGGTCCGAGCTGGAGCGGTACACGGCCGACATGCTGCACACCGGCGTCATCGACGACTTCACCGAGGTGCGGTGGGACGTGCGACCCGCCCCCCACTTCGGCACGGTCGAGATGCGGATCTGCGACGGCACGTCGAACACGTTCGAGCTCGCCGCACTCGGGGCTCTCGTGCACTGCCTGGTGGAGCACCTGTCGACCCTGCTCGACGACGGCCGCCCCCTGCCCACGATGCCGGCGTGGTTCGTGCACGAGAACAAGTGGCGCGCGGCCCGCTACGGCACCGACGCGATCATCATCCTCGACGACGCCGGCGAGGAGGAGCTCGTCACCGACGCGCTGCCGCGCCTGCTCACGACGCTCGAGCCCGTCGCCGAGCGGCTGGGCTGCGCCGCCGAGCTCGACGGCGTGCGGGAGATCGTCCGCCGGGGCGCGTCGTACCAGCGGCAGCGGGAGGTGGCCCGCGCGCACGGCGGCGGCCCCGCGGCGCTCGAGGCCGTGGTCGCGTCGCTCGTCGCCGAGCTGCACGCCGGGCGACCGCTGCCCGCGACGGCCTGACGAACCCGAAGGTTCGAGGGCGGAGCGGTGTCGGTGACGGGACGAGACAGGCGCGTGTCAGCCTCGACGAGAAGGCGGGCGCCTGCCGCGGTCGTCCTCTGGGTGGCCGTGGCCACCCTGGGCGTCGGCGGGTGCTCGAGCGCGCCGGTCGCGCACCTTGAGGGGGACGGACCGATGTCGCTCCACGTCCCCGGCTCGGGATCCGTCTCGATCCGGCCGCCGACGGACCTTTCGCCCGACGGGACGTGGAGCGGGACCTTCGGGAGCTTTCTCCCGTGCCTGACGACCGAGGACGGCCCCGCCCGGCTGACGGGGCTACGGTTCGCCGACTCCGCTGGACCGGAACCCTTGGAGGCCGTGGCGTACGTCCGGACGTTCGACTCCGCGACCGGCACGCCGATCGCGAGCATGCGCGGGGCGGCGAGAGACCTGGACCTCGGGTCGAGCCGGCTTGGAGAAGGCGTGGAGGGGCTCGAGGTCGGGGCGACCTGCCAGGACCTCCTCGGGTTCGATGGCACGACGACCGACGAGATCCTGATCAGCCTGACCGCCGACCGACGCGGGGCGCGCGTGGGCGACATGACGGTGACCTACGTCATGCCGGACGGCGTCGAGCACGCCGTGCAGGTCGACTGGGACTTGGCCCTGTGCGGCTCTGAGGTGCCCGACGAGCTCTGCGCTCCCTCGACGCACGCCGAGGAGTAGCTCGCGCCGCGGCTACTCCTTCTCGAAGTCCCACACGATGAGCGAGGGCGTGCCGGCGTACGCCGCGCCCGCCGCCGCCGGCACCCACGGCATCAGCTCCCAGAGGGTCGGCGGGCGGGTCGGGTCCTCGAGCTCCAGGTCGGCGGCGGGGTCGAAGGCGCCCGCCCCGCTGTCCGGGGCCGCCGTGTACTCGCGGCCGCGGTCGGCTCCCCCGTCGACGTCGTCCGCGCCCCCGCCGACGTACTCGCGGCAGAACCGCGGGGCCAGGCCCACGGGCATGGCCGCCTGCAGGTACTCGCTCGTGGCGTGGAACCAGTTCGGGATGTACCCGAACTCGCCGTCCGCGCCCTCGACCAGCGGGTAGAGCGGCGAGCCGGTGAGGTACCCGCGGGTGTCGGAGACGACGAGGCGGCCGCCGGGCCGCAGCACGCGCGCCAGCTCGCCGAAGACCGGCCCGAGGTCGCGCACGTGGCACAGGGCGAGGGTGACGAGGACGAGGTCGGCGGACGCGTCGTCCACCGGCAGCTCGTGCAGGTCGCCCTCGGCGAACCGGGCCCCGGGGACCTTGGCGCGGGCGACCTCGAGCATGTCGGGCGACGAGTCGACGCCGAGCACGTCGTGCCCCTGCTCGACCAGCCACTCCGTGTGGCGCCCGGTGCCGCACGCCGCGTCGATCGCGACGCCGCGGGGCAGGTCCTCCATCAGCGGCCGGACGAGCGGCTCCTCCATGCCCCAGAACCCGTTCGGGCCGTCGTAGCGGGGCGCCCAGTGCCGGTAGCCCTCGGTCGTGGTGATCGGCGGGACGTCGTGGCCGTCCCCGAAGCGGTCGGCGGCGTCGAGCAGCGCGCGGACGTCGGCCAGCCGCGCCTCGACGAACGCCCGGTCGTGCTCGCCGGCGAACGCCCGGAGCAGCGCCACGCCCTCCAGCCCGACGAGATAGGCGAGCGGGTGCTGGTAGATGGCGGGGCGCGTCGTCGTCACGGCCCGCACGCTACCGACGCGAGCCCGACGGCCACGAGGTCTTTTCCGGCGGCGCCCGTCAGACCGTGATGGTGGTCATGGGCATCGACGAGTCGACCGGGAAGTCGAAGCTCGACGGCGCCGCCCCGGCGCGCACGACGGCGGAGCCCAGCGCGGCGATCATCGCGCCGTTGTCGGTGCAGTAGCGGATCGGCGGGATGCGCAGGTCGATGCCGGCCTCCGCACAGCGCTTCGCGGCCATGTCCCGCAGCTGGCTGTTCGCGGAGAACCCGCCGCCCACGACGAGGGTCTCGACGTCGTGCTGTCGGCACGCGGCGATCGTCTTGGCCGTGAGCACGTCGGCGACCGCGGCGGCGAACGACGCGGCGACGTCGGCCGCGGGCACCTCGCGCCCGGCGTCGACGCAGGCCTCGATCCAGCGCGCGACCGCCGTCTTGAGACCGGAGAACGAGAAGTCGTAGGCGTGCTTGGCCTGGTCCTTCGCGGCGGTGAGGCCGCGCGGGAAGCGGATGGCCTCCGGGTCGCCCTCGCGCGCGAGCCGGTCCACGTGCGGGCCGCCGGGGTACGGCAGGCCGAGCAGGCGGCCGACCTTGTCGAAGGCCTCGCCCGCCGCGTCGTCGAGCGTGGAGCCGAGCTCGGTCACGTTCGTGGCCACGTCGTCCACGAGCATCAGCGTGCTGTGCCCGCCCGAGACCACGAGCGCCATCGTGCGGCCGTCGAACGGGCCGTCGACGAGCTGGTTCACCGCGGCGTGCCCGATGACGTGGTTGACGCCGTACAGCGGCTTGTTCAGGCCGATCGCGAGCGCCTTCGCCGCCGACGCGCCGATGGTCAGCGGGCCGACGAGGCCCGGCCCGGCGGTGACGGCGATCGCGTCCACCTCGGACAGGTCGACGTCGGCCTCGCCGAGCGCGCGCCGGATCGTCGGGACCATCGCCTCCAGGTGGGCGCGGCTCGCGACCTCGGGGATGATCCCGCCGTACCGCGCGTGCTCGTCCATGGAGCTGGCGACGGCGTCGACCAGGAGCTCGTCGCCGCGGACGAGCGCGACGCCCGTCTCGTCGCAGGAGGTCTCGATACCGAGGACGAGGGGGTCACCGACCCCGTGCGCGGATGCCATGCCCCCATGATCGCACCGGCGGCCGGGCGGTCGGTCCGGCCGCCCCTCCGACACCGCTCCGACCAGCCGTAACACGATGGTGACACCGAACTCACGGCGAGGACACGTGGGCGTACTTGGGTTCATCTGAACCTAACCGGCCCCCACGGGCCACGGCCACGAAGGAGCACCATGCGTCCTCGAAGCAGCACGGGCACCACGCGCACCGGCACCACCCGACCTGTCGTCGCCTCCCTCGCCGTCCTCGCCGTCGCCGCCCTCTCGGCCTGCGGGGCCCGGGTGGACGCGGCGAGCGGTGACGCCTCGGCCTCCGCGGCGGAGGGCTGCGTCGACACGTCGGGCGACTCGGTCAAGGTCGGCTTCCTCAACTCGCTGTCGGGCACGATGGCGATCTCCGAGCAGACCGTGCACGACTCGCTCCAGCTGGCCGCGGCAGAGATCAACGCCGACGGCGGCGTGCTCGGCAAGCAGCTCGAGATCGTCTCGGAGGACGGCCAGTCCGAGCCCACCGTCTTCGCCGAGAAGGCCACCAAGCTCATCACCAGCGACTGCGTCGCGGCGGTGTTCGGTGGCTGGACGTCGGCGTCGCGCAAGGCGATGCTGCCGGTCTTCGAGGCGAACGACTCGCTGCTGTTCTACCCCGTGCAGTACGAGGGCCTCGAGGCCTCGGAGAACATCTTCTACACGGGCGCCACGACGAACCAGCAGATCGTGCCCGCCCTCGACTACCTGGCCGAGCAGGGCACGAAGTCGCTGTTCCTCGTGGGCTCGGACTACGTCTTCCCGCGGACCGCGAACAAGATCATCAACGCGTACGCCGAGGCGCACGGCATCGAGATCGTCGGCGAGGAGTACGCGCCGCTCGGCCACACGGACTTCTCCACCATCGTCAACAAGGTGAAGGCCGCCGGGGCCGACGCCGTCTTCAACACCCTCAACGGCGACTCCAACGTCGCGTTCTTCAAGGAGTACAACAACGCGGGCCTGTCCGCCGACGACATGCCCGTCGTCTCCGTCTCGATCGCGGAGGAGGAGGTCGGCGGCATCGGCGTCGACAACATCGAGGGCCAGCTGACCGCCTGGAACTACTACCAGACGGTCGACAGCCCCGAGAACGACGCGTTCGTGAAGGCGTTCCAGGCCGAGTACGGCGACGACCGCGTGACGTCCGACCCGATGGAGGCGGCCTACACGTCGCTGTACCTGTGGAAGGCGATGGTCGAGAAGGCGGACTCCTTCGAGGTCGCGGACGTGCAGTCGGCCGCGGACGGCGTCACCTTCGACGCCCCCGAGGGCACCGTCGTCGTCGACGGCGACAACCACCACGTCGCCAAGACGGCGCTCGTCGGACGCATCGGCGCCGACGGCCTCATCCACACCGAGTGGAGCTCCGAGGAGCCCATCGAGCCCGACCCGTTCCTCGAGGGCTACGACTGGGCCGACGGGCTCTCCTGACCCGGGGCCCCTGGACACGACATGGACACCCTCCTCTCCCAGCTCTTCGCGGGCCTGAGCCTCGGCTCGGTGCTGCTCCTCGCGGCCCTGGGCCTCGCCCTGACGTTCGGCCAGATGGGCGTGATCAACATGGCCCACGGCGAGTTCATGATGGCGGGCGCCTACACGGCGTTCGTGATCCAGGGGCTGCTCGGCGACCCCGGCGCGAGCCTGCTCGTGTCGCTCCCGCTCGGCTTCCTCGTCGGCGGGGCGCTCGGGCTGCTGCTCGAGGCCACGCTCATCCACCGCATGTACCGGCGGCCGCTCGACACCCTGCTCGTCACCTGGGGCGTCGCGCTGCTGCTCCAGCAGGTGGCCCGGGACGTGTTCGGCGCCCCCAACGTGGACGTGGCGGCGCCCGGCTGGCTGTCGGGCGCGGTCACGGTCGGCGGGCTCGCGCTGCCCAAGACCCGGCTGTTCATCCTCGCGCTGGCCGTCGTGTGCCTGGTCGCGCTGGCCGTCGTCATGAAGGCCACCCCGCTGGGACGCCGCATCCGGGCCGTGGTGCAGCACCGCGACCTGGCGGAGGCGTCGGGGATCTCGTCGCGGGCCACCGACCGGCTGACGTTCTTCATCGGCTCCGGCCTCGCCGGGATCGCCGGCGTCGCGCTGACCCTGCTCGGCTCGGTCGGCCCCACGCTGGGCACGGGCTACATCGTCGACGCGTTCCTCGTCGTCGTCGCCGGCGGCATCGGGCAGATCAAGGGCACCGTGATCGCGGCGACCGCCCTCGGCCTGCTGCAGGCGTTCTTCGAGTACTCCACCACGGCGTCGGTCGCGAAGGTGCTCGTCTTCGTGGTGATCGTCGCGTTCCTGCAGGTACGACCCCAGGGCCTGGTCTCGGTCCGGACGAGGAGCCTCGCATGACCGGCAGCACGAGCACCCTCACCGCACGGCTGTCCGGCCTCGTCCGCCCGGGCCGGGCGCGCGCCCTGGCCGGGTTCGGCCTCGCCGCCGTCCTCCTGCTCGCGGTGGCGCCGGTGCTGCTGAGCCCGTTCCGGCTCGGCCTCCTGGGCAAGTTCCTGTGCCTGGCCATGGTCGCCGTCGGCATCGGCCTCGCGTGGGGTCGCGGCGGCCTGCTCACCCTCGGCCAGGGCGTCTACTTCGGCCTGGGCGCCTACGTCATGGCGATGCACCTCAAGCTCGCCGACGCCGGCCCGGGCGGCGTGCCCGACTTCATGCTGCTGTACGGCACCGGCGAGGTGCCCGGCTGGTGGGAGCCGCTGCGCTCGCCGGGCGTCGCCCTCGCGCTGGTGGTGCTCGTGCCGGCCGCGCTCGCCGCCGTCCTCGGCTGGGCCGTCTTCACGCGCCGGGTGCGCGGGGCGTACTTCGCGATCCTGTCGCAGGCGCTGGCCGCCGCGTTCGCGATCCTGCTGATCGGCCAGCAGCAGACGACGGGCGGCACCAACGGGCTCAACGGGTTCCGGTCGTTCTTCGGCTACGACCTCGCCGACCCGGTCAACCAGCGGATGCTCTACCTCATCGCCGCCGGGGTCCTGCTCGTCATGGTGGCCGTCGCCCGGCAGCTCATGGTGTCGCGGTTCGGCGAGGTGCTCGTCGCCGTGCGCGACCAGGAGGACCGCGTGCGGTTCCTCGGCTACGACCCGGCGGCCGTCAAGACCGTCGTCTACGTGATCGCCGCAGTGATGGCCGCCGTCGGCGGGGCGCTCTTCGTGCCCATCGTCGGGATCATCTCCCCCGCCGACGTCGGCGTCGTCCCCTCCATCGCGTTCCTCGTCGGGGTGGCGATCGGCGGCCGGGCGACCCTGCTCGGGCCCGTGCTCGGGTCGGTCGCCGTGAGCTGGGCGCAGACCACGATGTCGGAGGCCTTCCCCTCCGGCTGGATCTACCTCCAGGGGGCGCTCTTCGTCCTCGTCGTCGCGTTCCTGCCCGGCGGCCTGGCGTCGGTCCTCCCGATGCTGCGCCGACGACGACGGTCCGCCCGGGAGGCGGAGCCGGACGCTCCCGCCGCGTCGGACGACGCCACGTCGTCCGACCTCCTGCCCGAAGGGAGCCGCGCATGACCGCCGACGAGACCCCCGAGATCGACCTCGCCGCCGCCGACGCGCTGCTGGGGGACGACACCGCCCGGTTCCGGCACGACTACCTCGAGGTGCGCGGGCTGCGGGTGGAGTTCGGCGGCTTCGTCGCCGTCCACGACGTCGACCTCACCGTCACGCAGGGCGACCTGCGGTTCCTCATCGGTCCCAACGGCGCGGGCAAGACGACGCTCATCGACGCCGTCACCGGGCTGGTGCGCGCCGCGGCGGGCTCCGCCCGGTTCGGCGGCACGGAGCTGCTGGGGCGCGCCACGCACCGCGTCGCGCGCGCCGGCGTGGGCCGCACCTTCCAGACGGCGAGCGTGTTCGAGCAGCTCACCGTGCTGCAGAACCTCGACATCGCCGCGGGCGCGCGACGTCGGCCGGCGGCGATGCTGCGCCGGCGACGGGGCGTCCCGGAGGCGGTCGAGCAGGCGATGGAGACCGTCGGCCTCGCCGCGCTGCGCGACGTGCCCGCGGGCGTCCTGGCGCACGGTCAGAAGCAGTGGCTCGAGATCGGGATGCTGCTGGTGCAGGACGCGCACCTGCTGCTGCTCGACGAGCCCGTCGCCGGCATGACGCAGGCGGAGCGCGAGGAGACCGGCGAGCTGCTGCGCCGGGTGGGCTCCCAGCGCGTCGTCGTGGTCGTCGAGCACGACATGGAGTTCCTGCGCTCCTACGCCGACTCGGTGACGGTCATGCACCAGGGCCGCGTCCTCGCGGAGGGCACCGTCGCCGAGGTCCAGCAGGACCCCGCCGTGGTCGAGGTGTACCTCGGTGCCCCGGCCGCCACCACCACGACCACCGCCACCGGAACGGGGGGACCCGCATGATGCTCGAGCTCCACGGCGTGAGCACGGGATACGGCCGCACGGCCGTCGTGCACGACGTCGACCTCGCCGTCGCGGACGGCACGCTGACCGCCGTCCTCGGCCACAACGGCGCGGGCAAGACCACGCTGCTCAAGGCGGTGCTCGGCCTGCTGCCGGCGCGCAAGGGGACGGTGCGGCTCGCCGGCGAGGACGTCACCCGCTGGCCGACCCACCGGCGCGTGCGGGCGGGGATCGCGTACGTGCCGCAGGGCCAGCAGTCTTTCGGGCAGCTCACCGCCCGCGAGAACCTGCAGGTCGTCGCGGACGCCCACGGGCCGGCCGGCCGCCGCCGCACCGACGACGCGCTCGACCTCTTCCCCGCGCTGCGCGAGCTGCTCGGGCGCCAGGCGGGGCTCCTGTCGGGCGGCCAGCGCCAGCAGCTCGCCATCGCCCGCGCGCTGGTCACCGGCCCGCGGCTGCTCGTGCTGGACGAGCCCGCCGAGGGCATCCAGCCGAACGTCGTGAGCGAGATCTACGCGGCGATCACCACGCTGACGGCCGCGGGCGGGCTCTCCGCGCTGCTGGTCGAGCAGCACCTGGGCTACGCCGTCGAGCACGCCGCCGAGTACGCCGTGCTGGCGTCCGGGCGCGTGACCCGCCGGGGCGCGGGCGGAGGCGCCGACGCCCTGGCCGGCGCCCGCGAGGCGATGGCGCTGTGACCCGCACGCCGGCACGCACCGAGGAGGACCCGTGCACCTGACCCCCGCCGACACCGAGAAGCTGCTGCTCGCCGTCGCGGGCATGGTCGCGCGCGACCGCCTCGCCCGAGGCGTGCGGCTCAACCACCCCGAGTCGGTCGCCCTGCTGTCGTGCTGGGTGATCGAGCGGGCCCGCGACGGCGCCGACGTGCCGACCCTCATGCAGGACGGTCGCGAGGTGCTGGGCCGCGAGCAGGTGATGGACGGCGTGCCCGAGATGCTCGTCGACGTCCAGGTCGAGGCCACCTTCCCCGACGGCCGCAAGCTCGTCACCCTGCACCACCCGATCCCCTGACCGCGACCCGACCCGACAGGAGGACCCCGTGTCCGCCACCTCGTCCGCCGGACCCGGCGCGATCCGCGTCGCCCCCGGCCGCCTCGAGCTCAACGCCCGCCCTGCCCACGAGCGGCTGCGCCTCGTCGTGGAGAACACCGGCGACCGGCCGGTGCAGGTCGGCTCGCACGTGCACCTGCCCGACGCCAACGACGCGCTCCGGTTCGACCGCGCCGCCGCGCACGGCTTCCGGCTCGACGTGCCGTCCGGCACCTCGCAGCGGTTCGAGCCGGGCGTGAGCCGCGAGGTCGACGCGGTGACGATCCGCGGCGCCCGGCGCGTCCCCGGCATCCAGCGGGGCAAGCAGGACAGCGGCGCGCTGGGCGACGTCCGGGCTCCGCAGGCCGTCCGGCAGGACGCTCAGCACCACACCGAGCAGGAGGACTGATGGTCTGGATCGATCGCGAGCGCTACGCGGCCCTGTACGGGCCCACCGTCGGCGACCAGGTGCGGCTCGGGGACACCGACCTGTGGATCGAGGTCACCGAGGACCGCACGATCGGCGGCGAGGAGGCCGTGTTCGGCGGCGGCAAGTCCATCCGCGAGTCGATGGCGCAGTCGACGCGGAGCCGCGCCGCCGGGGCCCTGGACACCGTGATCACGGGCGTCGTCGTCCTGGACTGGTGGGGCGTGGTGCGCGCCGACGTGGGGCTCCGGGACGGGCGGATCGTCGCCCTCGGCCGCGCCGGCAACCCGGACATGGCCGACGGCGTGCACCCCGAGCTCGTCATCGGACCCTCGACCGACGTGGTCTCGGGCGAGGGCCGGATCCTCACGGCGGGCGGCTTCGACCCGCACGTGCACCTGCTCTCGCCGTCGGCGCTGCACGAGGCGCTGGCCACCGGTATCACGACCGTCGCCGGGGGCGGTACGGGCCCGTCCGAGGGGTCGAAGGCCACCACGGTGACCCCCGGCGCCTGGCACCTGCGGTCCGTGCTGCGCGCGCTGGACCACCTGCCCCTCAACGTGCTGCTGCTGGGCAAGGGCAACACGGTCGCCGCGGACGCCCTCGCGGAGCAGGCCCTCGCCGGCGCGGCCGGGTACAAGGTGCACGAGGACTGGGGCTCCACCCCCGCGGCCCTCGACGCGGCGCTGCGGGCCGCCGACGAGTGGGGCCTGCAGGTGGCCCTGCACTCGGACTCGCTCAACGAGGCCGGCTTCGTCCAGTCCACGATCGACGCGATCGACGGCCGGGGCATCCACGCGTACCACGTCGAGGGCGCGGGCGGCGGCCACGCCCCCGACATCCTCACGATCGCGAGCCTGCCGCACGTGCTGCCCGGGTCGACCAACCCGACCCTGCCGCACACCGTGAACACCGTGGCGGAGCACCTGGACATGCTCATGGTCTGCCACCACCTCAACCCGGCCGTCCCCGAGGACCTGGCGTTCGCCGAGTCGCGGATCCGGGCGTCGACCATCGCCGCCGAGGACGTGCTGCACGACCTGGGCGCCATCTCCATCACCTCCTCCGACGCCCAGGCGATGGGCCGCATCGGCGAGGTGGTCACCCGCACCTGGCAGGTGGCGCACGTGATGAAGCACCGCCGCGGGCCGCTGTCGGGCGCGGAGCCGGCGGACAACGAGCGCGCCCGCCGGTACGTCGCCAAGTACACGATCAACCCGGCGGTCGCGCACGGCGTCGACGCCCACATCGGCTCCGTGGAGCCGGGCAAGCTGGCCGACCTCGTCCTGTGGGACCCGCGGTTCTTCGGCTTCCGGCCCGAGCTCGTCATCAAGGGCGGCGTGATCGCGTGGGCGGCGCTCGGCGACCCGAACGCCTCCATCCCCACCCCGCAGCCGGTGCTGATGCGGCCCGCGTTCGGCGACGCCGTCGGCGCGGACACCTCGCTCGCGTTCGTCGCGCCGGCCGCGATCGAGGACGGCCTCGCCGGGCGCCTGGGCCTGCGCCGGCAGCTCGCCCCGGTCGCCCCCACGCGCGGCCTCACCAAGGCGGACATGCGCAACAACGACGCGCTGCCGCACATCGACATCCGCCCCGACACCTTCGAGATCCGCGTCGACGGCGACCTGGTGGAGCCCGCGCCCGCGGTGCGCCTGCCGCTCGCCCAGCTCTACGCGATGTTCTAGGCCGCCCATGACGTCCCTCTCCCCGCATTCCGCCACGGTCGCGCTGCTGCTCGCGGACGCCCGCCTGCCCGGCGGCGGGCACGCCCACTCCGCGAGCCTCGAGCCCGCGCTGCGCGGCGGCATGCCGCCGGCCGACGTGCCGGCGTGGATGATCGGTCGGGCGACGACGGTCAGCCTGGTGGAGGCCGGCACGGCGGTGGTCACCGCCCGGCTGCTGGCCGACGCGGGGCCCGCCGCCGGCTCCGTCGACGCGCCGGACGACCGGGTCGACGCCCTCGTGCGCGCCTGGGCGGCGCGGACGCCCTCCCCTGCTCTGC
Organism: Isoptericola sp. NPDC019482; assembly: GCF_040632295.1. NCBI lineage: Bacteria > Bacillati > Actinomycetota > Actinomycetes > Micrococcales > Promicromonosporaceae > Isoptericola > Isoptericola sp. NPDC019482. The sequence goes on along the minus strand of NZ_JBEYBQ010000015.1, from coordinate 5,390 downwards.
GGGACGCGTCGCGCCTGCTGGGCCGCGGGTACCTGCGGGTCGCGCGCGCCCTGTGGCCCCACAGCGCGGCCGTGCGCGTCGTCGCCCGGCACGACGCGGCGAGCCGCCGTCCGCAGGGCCCGGGGCGCCCGCACGGCGCGGGCGCGCCGCCCCGCGCCGTCGTGCTCGGCGCGATCGCGGCGGCCGCCGGCCTGGCGCCCGCGGACGTCGTCCGCCTCACCGTCTACGACGACGCCCAGACGGCGGCGTCGGCCCTGCTCAAGCTCGAGCCGCTGGACCCCCTCGCCCCGGCGCGGTGGGTCCTCGACGCGTGCGCTGCCGCCGAGGAGCACGTGCTCCGCGTCGCGGCGTGCGCCACCCCGGAGGACATCCCGTCCTCCGGTGCCCCGTTGACCGAGGGCTGGGCCGAGGCCCACGCCCTCACGACCCAGAGGTTGTTCCGTGCCTGAGACCACTCCCCCCGCCCGTGCCCTGCGACTCGGCGTCGCCGGCCCCGTCGGCGTCGGCAAGTCCTCCCTGATCGCGACCGTGTGCCGCGCGCTGGCCGACGAGCTGGCCATCGGCGTCATCACCAACGACATCTACACCGACGAGGACGCGCGCTTCCTGCGGTCCGCCGGCGTGCTGGACCCGGAGCGCATCCGCGCCGTCGAGACCGGGGCCTGCCCGCACACCGCCATCCGCGACGACGTCACCGCCAACCTGCTCGCCGCGGAGGACCTCGAGCGCGACTTCGACCCGCTCGACCTGGTGATCATCGAGTCCGGCGGCGACAACCTCACCGCCACGTTCTCCCCCGCCCTGGTGGACGCCCAGATCTTCGTGCTCGACGTCGCGGGCGGGGGCGACGTCGCGCGCAAGGGCGGCCCCGGCATCGGCCGCGCCGACCTGCTCGTGGTGAACAAGACCGACCTCGCGCCCTACGTGGGCGTCGACGTCGAGCAGATGGTCGCCGACGCGTCCGCCGCCCGCGAGGGGCGCGCCGTCGTCGCGCTGTCGCGCACCGACGACGCCTCCGTCGCCGCGCTGCGCGCCTGGCTCCTGGGTGTCCTGGAGCGGTTCCGCGACGGCGAGCACGTGGCGCAGGACCCCGGCCCCATGGCGCCGCACTTCCACGCCGACGAGGAGGGCGGGGGCGTCCTGCACAGCCACGCGGACGGCGACGAGGCGCACGCGCATGAGCACGCCCACACGCACTGACGTCCGACGGACGCTCGTCGAGGTCGTCCCGGGCGCGGTGCCGGGCGCGCCCGTGCGCGTACGCACCCGGGACGACCTGCTCGCCGCGCGGACCGTCGCGCGCGGCGCCGCGCACGCGGAGGTCGCGCTGGTCGCGACCGGCGCGGTGCTGCTCGGCGGCGACCACGTGATGGTGCAGGTGCGCGTGGCCGACCGGTGCGCGCTCACGCTCACCGACGTCGGCGGCACGGTCGCGTACGACGGCGAGGGCGTGCCCTGCCGCTGGGACGTCGAGGTGCGGCTCGGGGCCGGCGCGCGGCTCGACTGGGAGGGTCTGCCGTTCGTCGTGTCCACGGGCGCGGACGTGACCCGGTCGACGGACGCGGTGCTCGGCCCGGGCGCGCGACTGCGGCTGCGCGAGACCGTCGTGCTGGGACGCGACGGCGAGCGCGGCGGCCGCGTGGTCCTGCGGTCCCGCGCGCACGACGACGACGGGCCGCTGCTCGTCGAGGAGGTCGTCGCCGCGGGTGACCGCCCCGTGCCGGGGGTGCTGGGCGGGGCGCGCGTGGTCGACACGGTCACCGACCTCCGGGGGGCGGCCGACGACCCGGACGGGATCCCGGACCCGGACGCCGACGGGTCCGACACCGACTCCCGCGGTCCCGCCGGCCCCGGTCCCGACGGCCCCGGTCCCGACGGCTCGGTGACGCTGCGCCTGGAGCGCGGCGGCACCCTGACCCGCTGGCTCGGCCCCGCCGCTCATCTCAGCCCGTTGCACCGGTCTCATCCCCTGTCGGCACGTCCCGCGCCGACCCGTCCCGTGCCGACACCGCCCGCACCACCCCTCGTCCGTCTGGAGCCCGCATGACCCGCACCGCCCTCGTCGTCGCCGCCCTGCACGTGGTGGGGATCGGCGGCCTCGCCGCCACGCTCGCGCTGGACGGCGGCTCCGGCGCGATCACGCTGGTCATGGCCCTCACCGCGTACGGTCTCGGCCTGCGGCACGCGTTCGACGCCGACCACATCGCCACGATCGACAACACCACCCGGCGGCTCGTGCGCGAGGGCCGCGACGCCCGCGGGGTGGGGCTGTGGTTCTCGCTCGGGCACTCGACGGTGGTCGTGGGCGCCGCGCTGCTGCTCGCCGTCGGGATGCAGGCGCTCGCGCCCGCGCTGGAGGACGAGTCCTCGCCGTGGCGCCGGTTCACCGGCGTGTGGGGGCCGGTCGTGTCGGGCACCTTCCTGCTGACGATCGCCGTCGTGAACGTGTTGCTGCTGCGTCGCGCCCTGCGTGCCGGCCGGCGCGCGGACGGCGACGGCCACCACCACGACCTCGACGCCGTCGGCGGCCCGGTCTCGTGGGCGCTGCGCCGGTTCTCGTGGGCGACCGACCGGCCGGGCCGGATGTACGGGGTCGGGCTCGTGTTCGGGCTGGGCTTCGACACCGCCACGGAGATCGGGCTCCTCGCGATGACGGCGTCCGCCGCCCTCGGCCAGGTGCCCTGGTACGCGCCGCTGCCCCTCGCTGTCCTGTTCGCCGCCGGGATGTCGCTGCTCGACTCGCTGCAGGGATCGGCCGCGCGCCGCGCGTACGCGCAGGCCGGGGGCGGAGCCGCGACCCGCGGTCGCCTGCGCTACGACGTGCTCGTCACCGGGGTGTCCGCGGCGGCCGCGGTGGGCATCGGCGGCGTGACGCTGGTGCAGGTGGCGGCCGAGCACGTACCGGCCCTCGCCCGGGTGCCGGGGGCGTCGGTCAGCCTCGAGCCGTACGGGCTCGTTCTTGCCGGGGTGCTACTGGTCGCGTGGGTCGTCGGCCTGCTCGGCCTCCGCAAGTCGCGCCGCCAGGCCTGAGAGCACGTCCCGCCCGCGGGACGACAGGTGGACCCGGATCACGCGCCGGTCGAACGCGTCGACCTCGCGGAACACCAGCGCGCGCGTGACCAGCGCGTCCACGCGACGGCCGAGCGTCGCCTTGTCGGTGACCGTCGCGGCGCGGAGCTCCGACATCGTGGCGCCCGGCCGGCGGCCGAGCGCGTCCAGCACGAGCCACTCGTCGACGGTGCAGCCCGCGTGCGCCAGGACGTCGGCGGCGCGGCGCGCGGCCCGGCGGCCGGCGAGCACGGACTCGCGCAGCAGCTCGGCGGACGGGAGTGTCGGCGGCGCGGCGGGCAGGGCCGCGCCGGCGTCCGTCGTGGTGCGCTCTGCGCGTGCTGCCGTCCGCATGCTGACCCGCCTTCCCTCGCCCTCGTACACTACCGGCCATCACAGGCCGGGGCCCGGGACGGGTCCCTCGCGCGGACGGGACGTCATGTCGGACTTCGTCGTCGGCGTCCTGCTGCACTTCCAGGGGCCGGGCGGGATCTACGGCCCCTCGTGCCAGGCCGTCACCGAGCTCGCGGTCGCCGAGCTCAACGCCACGGGCGGCATCCTCGGGCGCCCGGTGCGCGCGGAGCTGCTCGACGCCGGCCAGCCGGCCCCGCTGCTGCGCCATCGGCTCGGGACGGCGCTCGACGCCGGGCGGCTGCACGCACTCACCGGGTGGCACACGTCGGCGGTGCGGCACGCCGTCGTCCCGGTGGTGCAGCGACGGGTCCCGTACGTGTACCCGGCGGCGTACGAGGGCAGGGAGACCCGGCCTGGTCTGTACGTCACCGGCGAGGTGCCGTCGGCCCAGCTGTTCCCGGCGCTCGCCAGGCTGCGCGCCGAGGTGGGGGCGCGGCGCTGGTTCGTCGTCGGCGACGACTACGCCTGGCCCCGCGGCACGTACGCGGCGCTGGCGCCACGGCTGGCCGAGCTCGACGCCGCGGTCGCGGGGGCGCGGTTCCTCCCCGAGCGGGGGGCGAGCGCCGCGCAGCTGGCCGCGACCCTCGACGACGTCGAGCGCTCGGGGGCCGAGGGTGTGCTGCTGCTGATGGTGGGGCAGAACGGGGTGCGGTTCAACCGCCTGTTCGCCCGGCGGGGCCTGCACGAGAAGGTGGTGCGGCTCAGCACGCTCATGGAGGAGAACATGCTCATGGGCAGCGGGGCGGGGGCGACGGCGAACCTCTTCTCGGCCGGCGGCTGGTTCCGCAGCCTCGCGACGGGCGAGGCGCTCGACCTCGTCGGGCGGTACACCGCGCACCACGGGCTGCACGCGCCCGCGATCGGCGCGGCTGCGGAGGCCTGCTACGAGGGGATCCTCGCGCTGCGGTCGATCGTCGAGCGGGCCGGCAGCGCCGCCGTCGCCGCCACGGACCGCACCGTGGACGGGCTCAGCTACGAGGGGCCGCGCGGCCTGGTGCGGTTCCACGGCAACCACGCGCGGCAGCAGCTGTACCTGGCGCGCGCCGACGGGTTCGACTTCGAACCCTTCACGACCCTGTGACCTGGGCCGCTGTGGTTCACGTCACGGCCGATCCCGGAATCATGCGTCTGCATCGATCTGTTACGGCAACCATGACCGAGACCCTCACGCACCCGTCCTCGTCCCTCGCCGTCGGCGACGACGTGGCGGACCTCCTGTTCCGCGCCGCCCGCACGACCTCCCTCTTCACGGACGAGCCCGTCACCGACGAGCAGCTCGCCGCTGCCTGGGACCTCGCCAAGTTCGGGCCGACCGCGATGAACACGCTGCCGCTGCGCGTGCTCGTCGTGCGCCCTGGCGAGGCCCGCGACCGCCTCGTCCCGCACATGGCCGGCGCCAACAAGGACCGCGTCGCCGCGGCCCCGGTCTCCCTCGTGCTCGCCGCCGACCCGGCGTTCCACGAGCACATGGACTACCTGTTCCCCGCCGTCCCCGGCGTGAAGGAGCAGCTCGCCCCCGCCGCCGACCTGCGCGAGCAGATGGCCCGCAAGAGCGCGCTCATCCAGGCCGGCTTCTTCATCCTCGGGCTGCGTGCCGCCGGGCTCGCGGCCGGCCCGATGGACGGCATGGACTTCGACGCCGTCGACGCCGAGTTCTTCGCGCAGTCGGGCTGGAAGTCCCTGCTGGTCGTCAACGTCGGCCACGCCGAGGGCGAGGGCTCGCCCTACCCGCGCGGCCCGCGCCTGTCCTTCGACCAGGTCGCGCAGGTCCTCTGACCCGACCGTCGCACGCTGTGAGCGGGCGGTTGGCCCCTCTTCCGGTGGGAAGAGGGGGGGACCGTGACCGCTCAGAGCGTGTCGTTCGTGGCGTCGACGAAGCGCTCGGGGTTCCGGCGACGCCGAGGCGGACACGGCCAGAAGCTCGCGGA
>NZ_JBEYBQ010000014.1:0-103347 GCF_040632295.1 Isoptericola sp. NPDC019482 | reverse complement strand
GCCATAGGTAGCAGGAGTCACGACCAACGCAGGACGACCGACGTCATCCTCACCAGCCAGTCCCGGACCAGCCAACCGAAGACTCACAGAGGTAGTACCGACCCGGAGGGCCGGGCGCTCCCGTTCTTCCCCGGTTCTCACGGTCGTCATGCCGCTGTCGCACGACCCCGCTACGGTGACGCCCACCACAGTCCTTGTCACCGGGAGCACCCCATGTCCTCTGCTCGGCCCAACCCCCGCCGGCGGACCGCCGGCGTCGCGTGCGTGACCCTCGCGCTCACGGGGATCACGACCGCCGGCGCCGTGTCCGCCAGCGCCGACCCGATCGTCGACGTCCAGATCCTCGCCACCAACGACTTCCACGGCCGCATCCAGGCGAACGGCAGCGAGGCCGGCGCCGCGGTGCTGGCCGGCGCCGTGCAGCAGCTGCGCGCCGAGAACCCGAACACCGTCTTCGCGGCGGCGGGCGACCTCATCGGCGCCTCGACGTTCGAGTCGTTCATCCAGCACGACAAGCCCACGATCGACGCCCTCAACGCCGCGGGCCTCGATGTGTCGGCGGTCGGCAACCACGAGCTCGACCAGGGCTACGACGACCTGATGAACCGCGTGCTGGCGCCCTACGACGCCGGGACGAACCCGTACGGCGGCGCGCAGTGGCAGTACGTGGCCGCGAACCTCAAGATGAAGGCGACCGGCGACGACGCCGTCCCCGCCACGTGGATCAAGGACTTCGGCGACGTGCAGGTCGGCTTCGTCGGCGCCGTCACGGAGGAGCTGCCCGCCCTCGTCAGCCCGGCGGGCATCGCGGACCTCGAGGTGCGCGACATCGTCGACTCGGTGAACGAGGAGACCGACGCGCTCAAGGCCGAGGGCGCCGACCTCGTCGTCATGCTGGTGCACGAGGGCGCGGAGTCCACGGACTGCGCGTCGATGCCGACCGCGGACAACGCGTTCGCCGAGATCGTCAACGACGTCAGCCCCGACGTGGACGCCATCGTCTCCGGGCACACGCACCTCGCGTACGACTGCGCGTTCCCGGTGGACGCGTGGGCCGGCGAGGCCGTGACGGAGCGCCCGGTCGTCTCCGCGGGCCAGTACGGCTACAACCTCAACCGGCTCACCTACTCGGTGGACGCCGCGACCGGCGAGCCGGTCGGCGTCGAGACCGGGATCCTGCCGCTCGCCGGGGCCTACCCGGCCGACCCGGATGTCACGACGATCGTCGCGGACGCCGTCAAGCAGGCCGACGTGCTCGGCGCGGAGCCGCTGGGCGAGATCGGCGGCGCGTTCAACCGCGCCAAGCTGTCGTCCGGCGCGGAGAACCGCGGCGGCGAGTCCACGCTCGGCAACCTCGTCGCCGAGGTGCAGCGCTGGGCCACCGAGGCCCCCGAGTCCGGCGAGGCGCAGATCGCGTTCATGAACCCGGGCGGCCTGCGCGCCGACATGGTGGGCTCCGGCACGGACGCGTTCCCCCGCACGCTCACCTACAAGCAGGCGGCCGCGGTGCAGCCGTTCGCCAACACGCTCGTCAACATGGACCTCACGGGCGAGCAGCTCAAGACGGTCCTCGAGCAGCAGTGGCAGCGCGACAAGGACGGCAACGTGCCGTCGCGGCCGTTCCTGCGGCTCGGCGTCTCCGAGGGCTTCACCTCCACCTTCGACGCGAACCGCCCCGAGGGCGACCGCATCACCGGCATGTGGCTGGACGGCGAGCCGATCGACCCGGCCGCGTCGTACTCCGTCACGGTGAACTCGTTCCTCGCCTCGGGCGGAGACAACTTCCGCGCCTTCGCGGACGGCGCGAACGCCCGCGACACGGGCAAGGCCGACCTCGCGGCGATGGTCGACTACATGGCGACCTTCGCCGCCGACGAGCCGCTCGCCGTCGACCCGGCCCAGCGCGCCGTCGGGGTCTCGTTCCCGGCCGACGCCCCCGAGGCGTACGAGCCCGGTGCGACCGTCGCGTTCGACGTCTCCTCCTGGTCGATGTCGGCGCCCGGCGACGTCACCGACCCGGAGGTCACGGTGTCCCTCGGCGACCAGGTGCTGGGCACCGCCGCCGTGGACAGCACCGCGGGCACCGAGCCGTACGACACGATCGGCACCGCGTCGGTCGCCGTCGACCTCCCCGCCGACGCCCCGGCCGGGGCCGCCGCACTCACCCTCACCGGCGCGGCGACCGGCACCGAGGTGACCGTGCCGATCGAGGTGACCGAGCCCGCCAAGGCCACGCCGACCCTCACGGTCGACGCCCCGAGGACCGCCGTGGCCTGGTTCCAGCCGGTGCGCCTCGCGGTGTCGGTCGAGACGCCGGACGGCACACCCACCGGGAAGGTCACCGCGACGGTCGACGGCAAGAAGGTCGACGCCGCCACGCTGAACAAGAAGGGCGACGCCCGCCTGTGGGCGGGACCGTTCAAGCCCGGCACCGTCGAGGTGGAGGTCCGCTACTCCGGCGACGACACCACCGAGGCCGCCACGACCACGACCACCATCCGCGTGAAGAGCCTGTGGGAGGTCATCTTCGGCAGCCTCTGACCGCGGCCGATGGAGTGACGCGGGGCCGGCTCAGCGGGCGTCGAAGGTCTCGCGGTTCGCCTCGATCGCGGGGTTGTTCGCGATGGCCCAGTCGGCGAGCGCGAGGGCGGGGCCGATGAGCGTCGCCCCGACCTCGGTGAGCTCGTACTCGACGCGCGGCGGCACCTCGGCGTAGGCGGTCCGCGTGACGAGGCCGTCCCGCTCGAGGTGTCGGAGGGTCAGCGTGAGCATGCGCTGGGAGATGCCGGGGATGCGCCGCTGGAGGTCGGTGAAGCGCAGGCGCTCGTCGTCGAGCGTCGTCACGACCAGGAGCGTCCACTTGTCGGCCACCCGGTCGAGGATCCCGCGGATCGCCTGGCCCTGGTCGCCGCGGATCCTGCACGTGTCCTCGTAGTGCGACATGACCGTCTCCTGTGCGTCACGAACAGCGGTGTGCCTTTTGTACCGACTCCGATGGTCACGGATGATGCAGCTACGCACAAGTCGTGACTATTGCGCCGCACCGTGGTCCGGCGCCCGTGAGCCGGAGGACACCATGACCGTCGCCTACTGGATCGTCGCCGCGCTGCTCGCCGTCTTCTACGGGTACGCGGGCGGCAAGAAGGTGCTGCAGGGCAAGGAGCAGCTGCGCCCGATGATGGGCTGGGTCGACACGATCCCGATGCCCGCCGTCCGGGCGATCGGGACGCTCGAGATCCTCGGGGCGATCGGCCTCGTGCTGCCCCCGCTCACCGGGGTCGCCCCGTGGCTCGCGCTCGTCGCGGCGGCGGGGTTCGGCGTGCTGCAGGTCGGGGCCACGGCGCTGCATCTCTCCCGTGGGGAGAAGAACGTCATCGGGCTCAACCTCGTCCTGGTGGTGCTGGCCGCGGCCGCGGCCTGGCTCGCCACGGTCTGGGTCGGCTGACGCCTACCAGCCGCAGGCGTCGTGCACGAGGTCGTAGACGGCGGCGCGCTGCTGGTCGGTCATCGGCACGTAGATCACGGGCTGCGGCGCGCCGTCCACCTCGGCGTGCACGGGCAGGAAGGTGCCGCGCTTGTCCTCGGCGACGACGTGCGGGTCGCACCGCGCGGGCACGACGTCGAGCACCACGCGGCCGTCGCCGGCCAGGTCGTCGCCCGCCCAGGCGGTCCCGGCGGCGGGGGAGAGCAGCGTGGTGCCGGAGACCTCCGCGAGCCGCACGTCGGGGCCGCCGGGCACGGGCTCGACGGCGAGGGTGATGCGGCCGCCGGGGGCCTCGCCGTCGGGCGTGGGCACGTCGCCGCCGCGGACCTCGGTGACGCGCAACGTGACGCCGGAGGCGACGAGGCGCTCGGCGCACGCCTCGTGATGGACGGCGGCGAGCCGGGCCAGCGGGTCGACCACCTCGACCTCGACGGCGGTCCCCGCCGCGGTGGTGTCGCCGGTCGGCCATCCCGCTGCCACGACCACGGTCGCCGTCGCGACCGGCGTCCGCTGGGCCTCCGCGCCCGTCAGGGCCGCGGGGGGCTCGGCGTCGCAGTCGATCTCCCCGAGCCGCAGCCGCACGTCGCGCCCCACGCCGGGAGGGACCTCGCGGGCGCGGGCGGTGCCGTCGGGGCTGCTGGGCCCGTAGCCCGGGGCGTCGAGGGTGCCACCGAGCAGCGTCACCGCGTGGTCGGAGCCGTTGACGACGTGCAGCTTCGCCCGGCGGTCGGCGTACTGCGTGCGGTCCTGCCGCAGCTCGGCCGTCAGGTGCTGCGCGACGCCGCTCGGCAGCGGGGCGGCGTCGTCGCCCGCGGGGGTGCAGGCGGCGAGAGCGGCGGATGCCGCGACGACGGAGACCGCAGCGAGCCCCACGACGCTGCGGGTGCGCACGTCACAGCCCTTCCGCCGAGGACGAGCGGGCGGGGCGGTCGATGACGCGGGTCATGACCAGCGACGTGCGCGTCTTGTCCACGCGGGCGCTGGCGCGGATGGCCTCGACGGTGCGCTCCACGTCGGCCATGTTCCCGGCCATGATCTGCACCATCGCGTCGGCCTCGCCGGTCACGGTGTCGACCCGCACGATCTCGGGGATGGTCGCCAGGTCGCGGCGCAGCGTGGCGGGGGAGACGTTGCCGCGGCAGAACAGCTCCACGTACGCCTCGACGCCCCACCCCAGCTCCTCCGGTGCGACCCGCACCGTGAACCCGGTGATCTCGCCGCGGGCCAGCATGACGTCCACCCGCCGCTTCACCGCCGGCGCGGACAGCCCGACGTCGGCGCCGATGTCGGCGTAGGTCGCGCGCCCGTCGCGCAGCAGGTGGCCGACGATCCTCCGGTTCAGCGCGTCCATGACATCACCATGCCGCCACCATGCCCGATCTCTTCAGCTCTCGCGCACGATCCATCCGGTCAGGCCCCGGAACGCGCAACGGATCGCGCGTGGGGCGCAACGACCGCGGCCCTAGCGTCCCGGTCATGACGGCCCTCACCACGCCGACGACGACGTCGGCCACGGTTCCCCAGCCCGCGGGCGCGGAGCGCACGGCGACCCCGCGCCGCTTCCTCATGTGCCCGCCCACCTACTTCGACGTGGTCTACGAGATCAACCCGTGGATGGACCTCGGCGTGCCGGTCGACGCCGGCCGCGCCCTCGCGCAGTGGGAGCGCCTGCGTGCCACGTACGAGGCCCACGGCCACCGTGTCGACGTGATCGACCCCGTGCCCGGCCTGCCCGACATGGTGTATGCCGCGAACGGCGGCGTCATGCTCGACGGCCGCGCCCTGGCGGCCCGGTTCACCTACCCGGAGCGGCGCCCCGAGGGGATCGCCTATGAAAAGTGGTTCGCCAGCGCCGGCGACGGCGTCGTCAGCCTCGGCCAGGCGTCCGAGCAGAACGAGGGCGAGGGTGACCTGCTGCTCGCCGGCGACGTCATGCTGGCCGGCACCGGCTTCCGCACCTCCCGCGCCGCGCACGCCGAGGTCGCCGCGCTGCTCGGTGCCGAGGTCGTGACCCTCGAGCTCGTGGACGCCCGCTACTACCACCTCGACACGGCGCTCGCGGTGCTCGACGGCGGCCCGTCGCCGCTGGTCGCGTACCTGCCGGAGGCGTTCACCCCCGCCTCGCAGGCCGTGCTCGCCGAGCGCTACCCGGACGCGATCCTCGCCACCCCGGAGGACGCCGCGGTGCTCGGCCTCAACGCCGTCTCCGACGGGCGGCACGTGTTCCTCACCGACCGCGCCACCGGCATGCACGCCCGGCTGCGCGAGCGGGGCTTCGAACCCGTCGGGGTCGACCTGTCCGAGCTGCTCAAGGGCGGCGGCTCGGTGAAGTGCTGCACCCTCGAGCTGCGCCCCGCCGTCGCCGCTCCCGAGAGCCAGGAGGCCCGCGCATGACTGCATCCACGAGCAGGCCGACGAGCAGGCCCACGAGCAGGCCCACGAGCAGCGTCCCGTTCCTCGACGTCGCGTCCATGGCGCGCTGGGTGGCGCACCGCGGCCCGGAGGCCGTCATCTCGCGCCTCGTGGACGCGCTGGAGGTCGACTTCGCCCGCTGGCCCGACCTCGACAAGCGGCCGCGGATCGCGTCGCACTCGCGCGACGGCGTCATCGAGCTCATGCCGACGTCCGACGACGTCACCTACGGCTTCAAGTTCGTCAACGGCCACCCCCGGAACCCGGTGCGCGGCCACCAGACCGTCACGGCGTTCGGCGTCCTCGCCGACGTGCGCACCGGCTACCCCACGTTCCTCGCCGAGATGACGCTGCTCACCGCGCTGCGGACGGCGGCGACGTCGGCGCTCGCCGCGCGCTATCTGGCGCGCGCCGGCTCGCGCACCCTCGCGCTGATCGGCGCGGGCTCGCAGTCGGAGTTCCAGGCCCTGGGGATGCGCGCGGCGCTCGGCATCACGCACCTGCGCGTCTGGGACACCGACCCTGGCGCGCAGGCCAAGCTCGCCCGGCACGCGCGCGCCCTCGGCTTCGAGGTGCACGAGGCGACCAGCGGGGAGGACGCCGTCACGGGCGCCGACGTGATCACCACCTGCACGGCGGACAAGGCGAACGCGACCGTGCTCACCCACGACATGGTGTTCCGCCTCGCCCACCCGGGCGTGCACGTCAACGCCATCGGCGGCGACTGCCCCGGCAAGACCGAGCTCGACCCGGCGATCCTGCGCGACGCCGAGGTGTTCGTCGAGTTCGAGCCGCAGACCCGGGTCGAGGGCGAGATCCAGCAGACGCCGGACCTCGTCGTCACCGAGCTGTGGGAGGTCGTGGCCGGACGCCGCGACGGGCGGCGCGGCGCACCCGCCGCCGGAGGGCCCGGCGAGGCGTTCGCGCGGCACGCGGGCGACCGGCACACCCCGGACGACACCACCGTGACGGTCTTCGACTCCGTCGGCTTCGCCGTCGAGGACTGGGCGGCGCTGCGGTTCGTGCGCGACGACGTCCCCGCCGGCCTGCTGCAGCAGCTGGACCTCGTCGCCGAGCCGGAGGACCCGAAGGACCTCTACTCGCTGGTGCTCGCCGCCCAGGAGGACGACCGTGCGGACGCCCGCCGCGCCCTGGACCGGCTCATGGGCCTGGCCGGGCGCGGGCACGTCGAGGCGTTCGCGGCCGCCCCGTCCTGACCGGCGCCGGTCACGCGACGTCGCGCACGAGGGCCGGGAGCTCCGCGAGGGTGCGGATCCGGTGGGTGGCCGTCGAGAAGTCCTGCGAGGCCGTGAAGTCATGGTGGACGACGGCGCAGTCGACGCCCGCCGCGACCGCCGCGGCGAGGCCGCGAGACGAGTCCTCGACGACCAGCGCCTCCTCCGGCGCCGCCCCGAGGGCCCGCAGGGCAGTGAGGTACGGCTCCGGATGGGGCTTGGCATGCACGTAGTCCTCGCGGACGAGGACGACGTCCATGAACGGCAGGATGCCCCGGCGCTCGTGGATGAGGTCGAAGTCCACGCGACGCGACGTCGTCACGATCGCCATGCGGACGTGCGGAGACAGCGCCGCGAGGACGTCGAGGACGCCGTCGATCTCGATGGCCTCCGTGCGCAGGTACTCCTGGTAGTAGCGGTCGCGGGCCTCCCGCTGCCGGTCGATCGTCGCCTCGTCGACGCCGGCGCGGCGGGCCTGCGCCCAGGTGGCCTGGCCGTGGTGCATGTCCCGCAGGTACTGGTCCCGGTCCTGCGTGAAGCCGACGTCCGCGAGGGCCCGCTCCCCGGCCCGGTAGTACCAGGGTTCGGTGTCCACCAGGACGCCGTCGTGGTCGAAGAGGACGGTCGTCTTCACGTCCCCGAGCCTGCTCCACCTCCGCGCGGGGCGACCCCGCCGTCCCGTCCCCTGAGACCCGGCTGGGTGGTGACTTGCCGCCACCCTGGGGTGCGCTGCCATCATGTGGCCCGCGAGCACGCCGTCGGCGCGCCGCTCGAACCCAGGGACGGGGGCACCGTGGCCGAGACCGGCGGTGACGACGCGCCGGCGCGCGCGGGGTATGTCGACGACGCGATCCGCCGGATACGGGTCGCCGCCGCCGCCGCGGGGCGCGGGGGAGCGCCCGGCGCGGCCGGCACCGCGGACCCCGAGGTGCTGCGCACCGCCGTCGCGAGCCTCTCGCCCGACGACCAGCGCCTGCTGTGGGCCACGTACGTGCAGCGGCAGGAGCCGGCCGCCGTCGCGGCCGCGCTCGGCACGCACCCCCGCACGGCGGCGCGGCTCATGCCGCAGGCCGAGCAGGCCCTCGCGACGGCGCTCGCGGACGCGCACGCGCGCGGCTGCCCGCCGGGCTGCACCGACACGAGGGCTGCCCTGTTCGACCTCGTCCACCGCCGCCTCCCCGCCGGCCAGGAGGCGGAGCTCGAGGACCATCTGCTCGACTGCGCCGGGTGCCTGCGCGCGTTCGTCGACGTGCGCGAGCCCGGCTGGGCGCTGCGGGACGCCGGGCCGCGCCTGCTCGCCGGTGGATGGTCCCCGGCCGCGGTCGCGGCCACCACGATGAACGGCGCGACCGACGCGACGGGCGGGGCGAAGGCCGAGTCCCGGCCCGTGCGCCGGCAGAGCTGGCTGATCGTCGCGGGCACGGTCGCGTGCGTCGCGGTGGCGGCCGTCGCGATCGCGCTCGGCACCGGTGACGCCGCTCCCGCGGCCCCGGACCCCGGGTCCTCGCCGGAGACGACCACCGTGGGAACGGCGCCCGGCGACGCGACGTCGCCCCTGGCGACGCTGTCGTCGGCGCCGCGCGGGGACGGCGCCCCGAGCGCCGGTCCGACGCCGTCGGACGAGGCCTCCGCGACGCCGTCGGGCGAGCCCACGCCCACCCCCTCGACGGGCGACGACGAGGGGGCGGCCGACCCGTCGACCTCGCCGACGTCGTCGCCCGGCCGCGACGACGAGCCGACCACCTCGCCGACGTCGTCCGGCTCGACGTCGTCGAAGCCGACGTCGCGTCCGTCGTCGACACCCACGACCACGCCGACGGACGAGGGTTCGCCGACGGGTACCGCCACGCCGACCGAGGAACCGACGGACGGGCCGACGACCGAGACGCCCACGGAGCCGACCGACCCGGAACCGACCGACCCCGCACCGACCGACCCGGAACCGACGGACCCCGACCCGGTCGAGCCGGACCCGGGCGAGCCCACGGAGTAGCTCGCGGAGACCGCCGCGAGCGGCCCCGCCAGCCCCAACCGCGGCCGGGTGTGAAGCCGCCCGGGGCCCCGGGCGACCGCCGTCGCGGCACGTCCTCCCGGGCCTGGGGATTTGCCTTGGCCCTGCACGCCGCTGCGATCATGGGCCCCGGCGCGCCCGTGCCGGGCGCCCTGGACGGCCCGCGACGACGGGTCTCGACGAGCATCGGCAGGACGGGGGACGTCGCGTGACCGCGATCCACGACGGCGACGCGCCCGCGCGCCGCGGTGCCGTCGACGACGCCATCCGCAAGATGCGCGCCGCGGCCGCGGCGGAGGGACGCGACGACGCCCCCGGGGCTGCCGGCACGGTCGATCCCGCGGTGCTGCGCACGGTGCTCGCGACGCTGCCGCACGACGACCAGCGCCTGCTGTGGGACCGGCACGTCGTGGGCCGCGAGCTCGCCGCGATCGCCGCGGACCTGGGCATGCACGCCCGCGCGGTGCTGCGCCGTCTGCGCCACGCGGAGGAGCGGCTCGGTGCCGCGTTCGCCGCCGCCCACGCCCGTGCGTGCCCGCCCGGGTGCCTCGACACGCGGCAGTCGCTGCACTCGTACGTGGGGCACCGCCTGTCGCCGCCGCGCCGCACCGTGCTCGAGGCGCACCTCTTCGCCTGCCAGGGCTGCATGCGTGCGTTCATCGACGTGCGCGAGGCCGGCTGGGCGGTGCGGGACGCCGGCCCCCTCCTGCTCGCGGGCACGGCCGCCGGCGCCGCCGCGGGCGCACCCGTGGTGGTCGGCGCGCTCGGCGCCGGCACGACGGCCGCCGGGGCGGTCGCGTGGTCCGGGCCGGTCGGGGCTGCGCTGCTCGCTGCCTGGGAGTGGGTGCGGGGGATCGCGCTGCAGCTCGGCCAGCTCGGCAAGCAGCTGGGCACTGCCGGGCTGATCGGCGCGGGCACCGTGGCCGGGGTCGCGGTCGCGGCCGTCGCGGTGGCGCTGAGCGGCGGCGCCGGCGGGCCGGCCGCGGCACCGCCCCCGCCCGGACCGACGTCGTCGGTGGTGGCACCTGCCCCCGCGCCCGGCGACGCCGCGTCCCCCGACGCCCCGCCCGAGCCCGAGCCGAGCGCGACCACCTCGGCCGAGCCGACCCCGTCCGAGGACCCCTCGGCGCCGCCGGTGACCGACGACCCGACGAGGGCCCCTACGACGGATCCGACGACGCCCGGCACCACGCCGGCCGACCCGCCGGCCACGAAGCCCGGCACGACACCGTCGTCGCCGAAGCCCAGCGACCAGGCGACCGAACCGACCCCGACCCCGACGCCGACCGGCGCCTCCAGCCCGACGCCGTCCGTTTCACAAAGCCCGTCGCCGCCCGCACCGACGCCCTCCACCACGCCCACACCGACTCCCACGCCGGACCCGTCGCCCGTGCGGACGACGATCACCATCCCGCTGGCAGGGGACAAGGTGGTGTACCGGATCGACGTCGCCGACACGCGCACCGAGATCGTCGAGGCCACCGGTCGTCACGCCTGGGTGAAGGTGCGCCAGTGCAGCGACGGCGAGTGGTACGCGCAGTCGCGCACGTACGGGGACACCTCGGTCCGCGTGACCCTCGACGCGCCGTCCGACGTCGAGCCCGAGGCGAGCCTGACGTCGTACTCGAACTGGCGGGGCTACCTGAACGACTGCTGACCGGTCACAGGTCGAGCCTGCCGGGACCGGAGTCCCGACAGGCTCGACCGCCGTTCAGCGCAGGTCAGCGCGTGGCGAAGCCGTGCGCTCCGCGGTGGTGGCCGCCGCCACCGTGACCGCCACCGTGGCCGTGCCCGCCGCCGTGACCGGGCCGGCCGGGCTCGACGCCGTTGACGGCCTCGGTGCTCCACGCCAGCTGCTGCGCGGCGTGCCCGATCGCGCGGGACATGATGTCGAGCGCCTCGAGGCTGACGTTCGACAGGTCGTCGCCCGCGGAGTGGTAGTTCTGGTCGAGGGCCTCGCCCGCGACGCCGCCGAAGATCGCGGCCTCCTCCTCCGTCTTGATCGCGTCCGCCCCGGTGAACAGGCCGGAGGCCGGGATCCCGTTGCTGATGAACGCGTCGTAGTCGGAGCGGCCGGAGAACTCGGAGTCCACCCACGCCTGGTCGATGCCGTCGAAGTAGTCGGTGAAGACGGCCTCGGTGGCGACGGAGCCGTCCGGCACCTCCACGGGGGCGGGGAACGTCGACTCGTTCGCGTCGTACACGCCGATCGTGTAGTTCGGCGAACCCACCATGTCGAAGTTGAGGTAGGTCGCGATGTCGTCGAGCGCCTCCGGGTCGTTCGTCACGAGGTCGTCGACGTAGTGCGCCGACCCGACCAGCCCGAGCTCCTCGGCGCCCCACCACGCGAACCGCACGGCGTTGTTGAGCTTGGCGCTCTTCTTGTTGAGCTGGACGGCGGTCTCGAGGATCGCCGCGGAGCCGGTGCCGTTGTCGTTGATGCCCGCGCCCTCCGGCACGCCGTCGAGGTGGGCGCCCAGCATGACGACGTTGTCGTGCCGCCCGCGCTTCGTCTCGGCGATGACGTTGAACGTCTCCTCGGTGCCGCTCACGGCCTGCAGGTCGAACGAGATCTGCAGCGCCGGGTCGGCCGCCAGCGCCGCGAGGATGGCCGCGCCCTCCGCCTGCGTGACCCCGACCGTGGGCGCGTACCCGTCGTTCGTCTCGCCCAGCGTCCCGTTGAGGGCGCCGTCGGTGTTGTTGTAGATGATGAGCCCGGCGGCGCCGGCCTCGCCCGCGGCGAGCGCCTTGGCGCCGAACGCGCACGACCCGCGCTGCACGACGGCGATCTTGCCGGTGGCGTCGACGCCCGCCCACGAGTCGTCGTGCGGGGCCGCGGGGTCGTCGCTGGCAGGGCAGCCGTCCGCGATCGCGGGCTGCACCGCTGTCGCGGTGACGCCGTCGTCCGGTGTGGACGTGGAGTACGTCATCGGCACGGGCTCGAAGTCGACGCCGGGCACGGTGACCGACAGGTCGAGCACGTCGAAGGTGTCGAACTCGAAGTACTGCCGCTCGGGGGAGTACCCGGCCTGGCGGAGCACCTTCTCCACGTAGGCGGCGGACGCCTCGTAGCCGGGGCTGCCGGCGGCACGGTTGCCGCCGTTGTCGTCGGCGATCTCCTGGAACTCCTCCAGGTGGCGGAACACGCGCTCGCCGGTGACCTTCTTCGACAGGTCCGGGCCGGGCACGTGGGTGCCGTGCCGGCCGGTGGCGACGGCGGGTGCCGCCGTCGCCGTGGGGGTGAGGGACGCCGCGACGACGAGCCCGGCGAGGGCTGTGGTCGCGACGGCCGCGGGGAACTTGCGAACTCTCACGGTCGACCTCCAGATGGGTGACTCGGCGGGGCCCGGGTAGGGCCCACGACGCACCACGCGACGCTGCGGGGTGCGGTTGGCGCGAGCGTAGGCCTCAGCAGGTGTTCAGGAAACCCCTGGGGTCAACCGGCGGGGTGTGTCCGCTCGAGCAGGACGAGGACTTCGTAGTGGCTGGTCTGCGGGAACATGTCGAGCAGGCGCGCGCGGACCGGTCGCAGCGAAGGCATGCGCGCGAGGTCCTCGGCGAGCGTCACGGCGTTGCAGCTGGAGTAGAGCACGTGCCCGACGGCGGACTCCTCGAGCCGGCGGGACAGGTCGGCGCCGATGCCGCGCCGCGGCGGGTTGACGATGACCAGCTCGGGGTGGGCGTCGTCGTGCGCGGACCCCAGCACGGACCCCGGTACGGACTCCGTGGCGTCGCCGGCCGCGAAGCGGACGTCGGCGACGGCGTCGGCCCACCACGCGGCGTCGTGCCCTGCGACGACGGCGCCCGCGGGCAGCGCGGCGAGCCCGTCCCGCGTCGCGGTGGCGCTCGCGACGGCCTCTGCGGAGATCTCGATGCCGGTGACGGCGCGGCCCGGCGCGGCGCAGTGCAGGGCGAAGCCGCCGACGCCGCAGTACAGGTCCCACAGCGAGGCGGGCGCCACCTCGTCGACCCAGGCCCGGGCCTGCGCGTACAGGGCGGTGGCGACGGCGGTGTTGGTCTGGAAGAAGCTCTGCGGGCGCAGGTGCAGGGTGACGCCGTCGGCGCCGACCCGCATCGGCAGCGCCTGCCGGTCGGTGAGCACGATCTCCTGCTCGCCCTCCAGGACGGCGGCGTGCGACGGCTGCACGTTGACGCTCACCACGGCGACCTGCGGCAGCTCCTCGAGCAGCCACGGCAGGTGCTTGCGCAGGCGGGCCACGGGCTCCTGGCTGCGCAGCACGAACCGCACCATGAGCTCGCCGTCCGCGGACAGGGTCACGAGCACGTGCTTGAGCTCGCCCCGCCACGCGGACTCGCGCGGCGTCTCGCGGCGGCGCGCCCCGCGCGACGGCGACGTCGCGTCGTAGGGCTGCAGCCGCGCCCGGGTGATCAGCGCGGCCAGCACGGGGAACGAGTCCTGCAGCGCGGGCGGGTACAGGCCGCAGTCGGTGAGATCGATCCCCTGACCGGCGAACGGGCTTGCCGCCGACCCGAGGATGCCGAGCACCGGCTCCTCGGTCGTGCCGCTGACGACCATCTTCGCCTTGTTGCGGAACCCGGACTCCGGGCCGGTGACGGCGGGCAGCCAGTCGATGCGGGCCTCAGGGACGGCGGAGCCGAGCAGCGCCCGCACGTGCGCCACCTTCTCCTCCACCTGGGTGGGGTACGGCGTCGCGAGAAGGGTGCACGAGTGGCAGCGGCCGGCGTCGAAGTGGGGGCACTGCACGGAACCATTCTCCCGCACCCTCCCCGCGACGCCGAGATCGAGGTATCCGTCGCGAAATCGACCTACTGTGGGTCGATCTCGCGACGGGTACCTCGATCTCGGTGGGCGTCAGTGCTTCTTCGGCGGCGTCACCCTCACCGGCGTCTCGACGACGGTCACGCCCGGCACCTCGTCGGCCACGAGCTCGGTGTGCACGACGCCCTTGCCCGGCTTCTTGCCGCGCAGCGTGACGTCGTAGGTGAGCGTGCCGCCCGGCGTCGGGTCGGTCGACGTGACGACCTTGTCGGTCCCGTCGGGCAGCTCGGCCACCATGTCGCCCGCGCCGGCGGCGTTCTCCGCCCCGACGAGGAACGCCTGGCCCGCGGGGTCCGCCATCGCCCCCGGGTAGGTGAACGACACGTCCTGGGTGCCGTTGGTGCCGACCCACACCTGGAAGGTGCGGGCGTCCTGCGTGCCCCAGACGTACATGTCCCACTGGAAGACGAGCCAGTCGTTCACCCCGTCGGTGAGCGACCCCACGCGGACGCCGTCCGCGGCGGTGCCGTCGCCCGCGGCGCTGTCGAGGTCCGTCCAGAACGGCGCGAGCACGTCGTTCGGGCGTTCCGGCGACGGGCCGCCAGGGAGGTTGCAGCAGTTGTTGTCCGTCGACGTGCCGCCTCCGGCGACGAGATAGCCGTTGGAGTCCACCGCGACGGTCGTGTACGTGCGCCCGTTGTAGACGAACGCCGGCACGGTGAAGTTGACGATGGACTCGTCGCCCACGGACGTCGGCGCGATCCCGAAGGCCTCCAGGTCGAGGTAGCCGGCGGGAGCCCCGTCGGGTACGTCGGCCACGCTCGGCACGCCGAGCTCGGCGCCGGCGAGCGTCGAGGTCACGGTGCGCAAGCCCTTGAGGGCCCCCTCGCCGGTCGTCGTGGACGTCACGGACTGGTCGTTGAACGACAGGTTCGTGGCCGTCACGGTGCACGTGACGTCCTGCTTCGCCCGGATCGACGCCTCGTCGCACGACTGGTCCACCGCGACGTTCCCCTGGGTGGGGACGAACGCCACGGGGATCCGTGCGTCGCCCCGCGGGGTGCGGAACGTGACCGACCCGAACTTCTGCTCGCCGCTCGCGGAGGTGTCCGTGACGGTGATGTCGAACGACACGCTCCCGCCGGCGCGCACCGTCGCCACGCCCGGCTTCACCGTGATCGTCGAGCCGTCCGGCGCCTCGGCCTTCGGGCGGACGACGATCGTGCGGCCCGACGTGTTCTGCAGGGTGCGGGTCGTCGTGACCCGGCCCGGCAGGGTCGGCGCGTTGATCGACGGGATGTTGAGGTCCACCGCGTGCACGGGGTCCGCGGCCAGCGCGGTGAAGCTCGCCGTGGTGTCCGAGATCGTCACGGGCGGGGTGAGCGACGCGGCGACGTCGACGCGCCCGGCGCCCATGTCGAACGGGTCGGCGGGCGTGGTCAGGTCCTCCTTGACGACGTCGGTCGTCGCCTGGGTCATGATCGCGGACTTGATCTGCCCCGGCGTCCAGTCGGGGTGCACGGCCTTGAGCAGCAGGCCGACGCCGGCGATGTGCGGCGACGACATCGACGTGCCCGCGATGGCCTGGTAGTACTCCCCGGCCGGTCCGCCCTCGGGGGACAGGGGCGTGGGGGTCATGGCCGCGAGGATCTGCACGCCGGGTGCGGTGACGTCGGGCTTGATCACGGGCCCGGCGGGGCCGCGGGAGCTGAACGCGGCCATCACGTCGCCCTGGCCCTCGGCGGGCGCGCCGTCGGTGAACGACCCGGTGACGTCGGCGTGCGCGTCGAGGAACCCCAGCAGGTCCGTGCCGTCCGCGACGTGCACGGCGGGCAGGAAGTGGTTGTCGGTCGCGACGTCGGCGAGGGTCGGGTTGACGAGGATCATGCCGGCCGCGCCGCCCTGCTGGACGTTGTACCCCTTGAGCACGCGGGCGTTCTCGCCGCGCACGCACACGACGATCTTCCCGTCGAAGGTGCCGGCGGGCGCCGGCTCCCGGCACAGCGCGTCGCCGTACGGGGCGGCGCTCGCCTGCACGACGGGCAGCGGGTCGTGGACACCGGGCACGATCGACGCGCCGTCGGTCGTGAAGACGTCGCCGCCGGCTGCGGTGAGGGTGATCGTGGAGGAGAACTCGCGGGTCTGGGTCGATGCCGCGACCGTCGTCAGCCACGGGCTGACGTGGTTCGCGGTCGCGGCCCCGGGGCCGTCGTTCCCGGCCGACGCGGCGACGAAGATGCCCGCGTCGTAAGCGCCGAGGAACGCGAGCTCCACCGGGTCGCCCACGGTGGTGCCGCCCGAGATGGAGTAGTTGATGGCGTCCACCTGGTCCACGACGGCCTGCTCGACGGCCCCGACCAGGTCGGAGGTGTAGCCGCCGCCCGGGCCGAGCGCCTTGTACTCGACGATCTTCGCGCCGGGCGCGACGCCCTGGATCTTCGCGATCTCCGGGCCGATCGTCTGCACCCCCTCGACGACGCCGCCGGCGCTCGTGCCCGACGTGTGCGAGCCGTGGCCCTCCGCGTCGCGGGCCGTGCCGCGGTACAGGTAGTCGCCCGGGTTGAGCAGGTCGTACATGTCGGTGAACGCGTAGCCGCCGACGAGCTTGTCGTTGCAGACGAACGGGTCGTCCACGTCGGTGGTCGGGTCCTCGCCGAACTCGCACGGCAGGTCCGGGCCGTCGTACGGGCTGAGGTCGCCGCCGTCCGCGAACGACGGGTGCTCGGGCCAGATGCCGGTGTCGATGTTGCCGAGCACCAGGCCGTCCCCGGCCGTGGAGTCGGAGCCGAGCTCCTCGTACGCGGCGGGCGCCCCGATGAAGTCGATGCTCGAGTCGGTGAGCGGCTTCTCCAGCTTGTTCTCCTGCACGGCGACGACGCCCGGCACCGCGAGCAGGTCGGGGATCGCGTCGCCGGGCACCAGCGCGGCGACGCCGCCGTAGACCGTGTCGTACGTCGCGACGACGTCCGTGCCGGGGACGGCGGCCTCGACGTCGGCGGTGATCGCCCGCGACTCGCGCTGCACGAACCCGCGGTACCGCTGCGTGTCGGCGTCCTTGCCGCGCAGTGCCTTCCCGGTGATGGACGGGCTGGTCGCGTCGTAGCCCGGCACGGTGCCGGCGTACGACGCCACGGGCTCGACGTCGTACTTCACCATGACCGGGACCTTCTTCGCGGACTCCAGGGAGAGCAGCCGCTTCGAGGTGGTCGCCAGGGCGCTCGACGGCGCCTTGGTGCCCTCCTCGGTGGAGGTCACGGTGGGCTGCGCGTCGCCGAGGCGCAGGTCGTCGGGGTCGGGCGTGGCCGCGGACGACGCGGTCGCGGTGAGCGAGGTGACGGCCAGCGCGGCGCCTGAGGCGGCGGCGACGAGCCGGAATCTGGAACGGTGGTCTCGCAAGCGCATGGGGGCGCACCCTTCGTCTCGGTCCGGACGTGCGGTACCTCCGGGGCCGGGCCGCCACGACGGTGTGGGGGACGCCCGGCGTCGGGCGGTGATCCGGAAACTACGCCCGTTCCGGGAGGCGCACCCGTCGAACGACCGGTCAGGGCGCCGTCCGGCCGACGAAAGGTCAGCCGACGAACAGGCAGAAGGGGTGGCCGGCCGGGTCGGCGTACACCCGCAGCGGCTCCTCCGGGTCGCCGGCCCGGTAGGTGATCCCGAACAGCTCCCGCTAGAACGCGGCGAGTCCGCGCGCGTCGGTCGTGTCGAGCACGACCTGACGGATCGTGGGGACGTCGGCCCGGTTCTCGGTCATCGGCCCTCCTGGGGGAACTGCTCGGCGATGCCGCGCAGGGTGGCGGTGTACGCGGCGTAGTCGAAACCCTGGGCCAGGTTGTCGTTGCCCGCCACGAGGCCGACGGCGCCGTCGGCCTCCTCGCGCAGGATGTCGGCGTGCCCGGCGTGCCGGTTCAGCTCCGTGGTCACGTGCACGAGGATCTGGTGCAGCGTGACGTCCTGGCGTCCCTCGCGCCACCACCAGACGTGTCCGGGTGCGTCCAGCGGCAGGGTGTCGACGGTGGCGTCGGCGAACTCCCACACCTGCCGGTACAGGCCGACGATCTGCTCGAGCGACTCGTCAACCGTGGCGAAGAACTCCGCCTGCAGGGCGTCGGCGTCGGCGTCCGGGGAGTCCGCCGCCGCGAGCCAGGGCGTGGCCTCGGGGTGGGGCCACGGGCGCCCGAAGACGCCGCCGAAGTAGTCGATCTCCACCGTCGCGGCGTGCTTGACCAGCCCGAGCAGGTTGGTGCCGGTCGGCGTGCGGGGCAGCCGCGCCTCCCGCTCCGACAGCCCCTCGACCTTCCACAGCAGCGCCTCGCGCGCGGTGCGCAGGTAGCGGCGCAGCACGGCCTTGGCGTCCGGGGGCAGCTTGCTCGTCGTCATCGCCCCAGCGTGCCGGTCGGCACCGACAGGCACATGCCCTCGCCGCCGACCGCTCCTCGAGCACAGGGTAGGCAACCCTAACTTTGGCTGTTATGGTGACGCCACGTCGTGACGACCTGTCGCGACATCGACGTTGGAGGTCTCATGACGGTGCTCGCGGACATCGCCCCGCTCTCGACCCGGCTGCGTGAGGGTACGCGTGCCGAGCACTCGCAGGCGGAGTCCGAGGGGTTCGTCGAGCGGCTCCTGTCCGGCGGGCTCGACGTCGCCGCGTACGCGGACCTCGCCGCGCAGCAGCTCGCGGTCTACACGGCCCTCGAGCAGGCGAGTGCGCGGATGCGCGCGGACGAGCGCGGGCAGGACCTGGTCTTCGACGAGCTCACGCGCGTCCCCGCCATCGAGCGCGACCTCGCACACCTGTACGGCGCCGGCTGGCGCGACGTCGTGCGCGTGCTGCCCGCGACGGAGCGCTACGTCGCGCGGCTGCACGCCGTCGGCGGCGACGTCGCGTGCTACGCGGCGCACGCCTACACGCGCTACCTCGGCGACCTCTCCGGCGGCCAGGTCATCCAGCGGATGATGCAGCGGCACTACGGCATGGGTGCCCAGGGGCTGGAGTTCTACGACTTCCCCGAGATCCCCAAGGCGAAGCCGTTCAAGGACGTGTACCGCGATCGCCTCGACGGGCTCGAGCTCGACGACACCGAGGTCGACCTCGCGGTGTCCGAGGCGCAGGAGGCGTTCCGCCTCAACCGCGCGATGTTCGTCGAGCTGGGCGTCGCGCACCCCTGACCCGGCGGCGGGCGCCGGCCCGGGTGACGTGGATCACCCGGGCCGACCCCTGCCTCGGTCGTGACAAGTAAGGCCAGCCTGGCCTAAGTTAGGTTCACCTCAGCAGGACTTCGGCGCGAGGTCGCGTCCGGCCCGGCCCCGTCTCGGCGGCCGCCCCATCAAGGAGAGAACCCGCATGCCCTCCCGCCCGGTCCGGCGCGCCCGCCGCGCCCTCGCCCCGCTCGCGCTGCTGGTCGCGCCGCTGGTCGCGCTGGTCCTCACCGGCTGCACCGCGCTCGCGCCGGGCGGCGTCGTCGAGCAGGGGGCGGCCGCCGTGGACACCACGCCGCTGGCCGAGCTGGACCCGCTCGACGACCCGCGCGCGTGGACCGGGGAGACGGTCGCCCGCACCCCGGAGACCCCCGTCGCCCCCGTCGCGGACGACCCGCAGCCCCAGCTCCCGGTCACGGTCACCGACGCCCAGGGCACCGACGTCACCGTCACGGACACGAGCCGGATCCTGGCGCTCGACCTGTACGGCACGCTGTCGCGCACCGTCTTCGAGCTGGGCCTGGGCGACCGGGTGGTGGGCCGCGACACCTCCTCGACCTTCCCCGAGATCGCCGACCTGCCGCTGGTGACGGCCAACGGCCACGAGCTCACGGGAGAGGCGGTCCTGGAGCTCGCGCCCACGGTGATCCTCACCGACACGACGCTCGGGCCGTGGGACGTGCTCATGCAGATGCGCGACGCCGGCATCCCCGTCGTCGTGCTGGACCCGCACCGCAGCGTGGAGACGTCGGGCGACCTCGTGCGGTCGGTCGCGGAGGCGCTCGGGGTCCCCGAGGAGGGCGCGGAGCTCGCGGAGCGCACGCAGGCCGAGGTCGACGACGTCGTCGCGCAGATCGCAAAGCTCGCACCGCGGGAGAAGGGCGACCGGCTGCGCGTCGCATTCCTGTACGTGCGCGGCCAGGCAGGCGTCTACTACCTGTTCGGCGAGGGCTCCGGTGCGGACTCGCTCGTCGAGTCCGTGGGCGCGGTCGACGTCGCCTCCGAGATCGGGTGGAAGGGCATGCGGCCCGTCAACGACGAGGGCATCGTCGCCGCACAGCCCGACGTGCTCCTCATGATGTCGAAGGGACTCGAGTCCGCGGGCGGGGTCGACGGGCTCCTGGAACGACTGCCCGCCCTCGCGCAGACGCCCGCGGGGGAGAACCGGCGGATCGTCGCGATGGACGACTCCCAGATCCTCGCGTTCGGGCCGGAGACGGCGCAGGTCCTCGACGCGCTCGCCCGCGCGCTGTACGCCCCCGAGACCCTGGCCTCCGGGGCCGAGCGGTGACCGCGACCGCGCCGCGCACCACGCGCGCGGCCCTGCCCGACGAGGACCCGTCGCCGCTGCCCCCGGCGGTCCCGGCCCGCGTGGCCTGGCTCTTCGGCGGCCTGACGGCGGCGCTGCTGGCGCTCGCCGTGGTCGCGGCGGGCTCGGGGCACCTGCACATCCCGCCCGCGGAGGTGCTCGGCGGCCTCGCCCGGGGCCTCGGCCTCGAGCTGGGGCCCGAGCCCACCCACCCGAACGGGTACGCCGCCCTGTGGACGATCCGCTTCCCTCGGGTGGTCATGGCGATGCTCGTGGGGGCGGCCCTCACCGCCGCGGGCGCGCTCATGCAGGGCGTGTTCGGCAACCCGCTCGCCGAGCCGGGCGTCGTCGGGGTCTCGTCCGGCGCGGCCGTCGCGGCGTCGGCGACCATCGTGCTCGGCGTGAGCGTCGCGGGTCCCTGGACGACGGCGGGCGCCGCCTTCCTCGGCGGGCTCGTCGCGACCTTCGCGGTCTACGCGCTCGCCCGGTCCGGCGGGCGCACGGAGGTCGTGACGCTGGTGCTCACGGGCGTCGCGATCAACGCCGTGTGCGGGGCGGTGCTGGCCCTGTTCACCTTCCTGGGCGACACGCAGGAGCGCGAGCAGATCATCTTCTGGCAGCTCGGGTCCCTCAACGGCACCCGGTGGGCGTACGTCGCGATCGTCGCGCCGCTGGTCGTCGTCGGCCTCCTCGCCGCGGGCGCGATGGCGCGCCGGCTCGACCTGCTCGCCCTCGGGGAGCGCTCCGCCCGGCACCTGGGCGTGGACGTCGAGCGGCTACGGATCGTGGCGGTCGTCGTGGTCGCGCTGCTCACCGCCGCGGCCGTCGCGTTCTGCGGGATCATCTCGTTCGTCGGGCTGGTCGTGCCGCACCTCGTCCGCATGGCCGTCGGCCCCGGGCACCGCGTGCTCGTGCCCGCCAGCGCGCTGGGCGGCGCCGTCCTGCTTCTCGCCGCCGACCTCGTCGCGCGCACCGCCGTGCCCTACGCGGACCTGCCGATCGGCATGCTCACCGCGCTCGTCGGCGGGCCGTTCTTCCTCTGGCTCGTCCGGCGCACCCGCCGGCAGGCGGGGGGCTGGGCATGAGCGCGCTGCTCCAGGTGCGGGGCGCCACCGTCCGGGTCGACGGCCGCGCCGACGGCGCCACCCTGCTCGACGCCGTCGACGTCGACGTGCACGTTGGCGAGGTGCTCGTCGTCGTCGGCCCCAACGGCGCGGGCAAGTCCACGCTCCTGTCCGTGCTCGCGGGCGACCGTGCGCCGGACGCGGGCACCGTGACCCTCGACGGCGCGCCGGTCGCGGCCGTGCGCCCGGCGGAGCTCGCCCGCCACCGCGGCGTGCTGCTGCAGGAGAACCAGGTCAGCTTCCCGTTCCGCGTCGTCGACGTCGTCCGCATGGGCCGGGCGCCCTGGCGCGGCACCGACGCGGAGGACCGCGACGACCTCGTCGTGGCCGACGCGCTCGACGACGCCGACGTCACCCACCTCGCCGCGCGCCGCTACCCGACGCTGTCCGGCGGCGAGAAGTCGCGGGCGTCGTACGCCCGCGTGCTCGCCCAGGAGCCGCGGCTGCTGCTGCTCGACGAACCCACCGCCGCCCTCGACGTCCGGCACCAGGAGCGCGTGCTCGCCCGGGCCCGCGATCACGCGCGGGCCGGCGGCGCGGTCGTCGTCGTCCTGCACGACCTGGCGCTCGCCGCGGCGTGGGCCGACCGCGTCCTCGTGCTCGCGGGCGGCCGCGTCGCCGCGCACGGCGCGCCCGGCGACGTGCTCACCACCGCCCTGCTCACCGACGTCTACGACCACCCCGTCGACGTGCTGCCCCACCCCGTGACCGGCGCCCTGCTCGTGCTGCCCCGGCACGGCGGCGGTGGCGCACCCGATCCCGACCAGGCGCTCCCGCCGCTCGCCGAGGACCTCGCATGAACCCCACCCGCTTCCCGTCGGCCACCGTCCGTCCGGCTCGACCGGCGGCGTCGGCCCTGCTCGCGCTGCTGCTGACCCTGGCGCTCGGCACCGGCGCGCTGGTCGCGACCGCACCAGCAGCCAGCGGCGCGGCGCGCGTGTCCGTCTCCGGCCTGGACGGCGCCGCGCGCGCCGCCGCGGACGGGCCCACCACGCTCACGCTGCGCGGCAGCGGGTTCCAGTCCGTGGCGAACGCCTTCGGCGGCGTCTACGTGCTGTTCGGCTGGGTGTCCGACCCGTCCGGCGGGTCGTGGCGGCCCAGCGCCGGCGGCGCGACCGGCGAGACCCTGCGGTACGTGCCCGACTCGGAGGCCGCGGACAACGCCGGCTACCAGCGGTTCGTCGCCTTCCCCGGGTCGAGCACCGCCGCCGAGGCGAACGGCGGCACCATCGCGTCCGACGGCTCGTGGTCCGCGAAGCTGGTCGTGCCCGGCGCGCGCTTCCGGACGGTCGACCGCTCCGGCAGCGCCGTGGACGTGGACTGCACGCAGGTGCGGTGCGGCATCATCACCATCGGGGCGCACGGCGTCGCGAACGCCGCCAACGAGACGTTCACGCCCGTGTCGTTCGACGGCGCCGACGCGCCCGCCGAGACCGGGGGGGACGGCACCGACGGCGGCGACGGCACCGACGGCGGCGCGGCCGCCGGCTCCGCCGGGCAGGACGCCGCGGGCGACGCCGCCCCCACGGACGCCGGCACGACCGGCTCCGCGGGCGGCGGGGCAAAGGCCGAGCTGCCCGGCAAGGCCACCGTGGGCGTGGACCAGGCGACGGCTGTCGCGGGCCGGGTGCTGAGTTTCGCCGGGCAGGGCTTCGAGCCGGGGGAGCAGGTGGTCGCGACTCTCGACGACGGCGTGCTCGCCGTCGGGCCGCTCGGCGCGGGCACGCACGGCGAGGTGGCGGGGCTGCTCGAGCTGCCCTCCGACCTGCGGCTCGGCGCCCACGCCCTCAAGCTCACGGGCGCGTCGTCGGGGCGCGAGCCCGAGGTCGAGGTGATCGTCACGCGCGACCCCGCCGACGCGGAGGCCGCCGACGCCCTGGTCGCGTCCGCGAGCGCCGCCGGCGGTGCCGGTGGCGTCGGTCCGCTCGGCCTCGCGTACAGCCCGGCGGAGCTCGCCGTGGGCGCCGCGGGCCTGCTGCTCCTGATCCTCGTCGTGACCTCGGCGGTCACCGCCGCGCGGCGTCGTCGCGCGGCCCGCGCCGCGACGTCGTCGGGCACGGCGCACGACGACGCGGCGCAGGACGCCGCAGAGGTGCACCCGTGAGCGCGCGCTGCGCTCGCGCGGTCCTCGCCGCCGCCGGCGTGCTCGCGCTCCTCGCCCTGCCCGCGGCGCCGGCGCTCGCGACGGCGGGCGGGGACGACATCGACGTCACCGTCACCGTGCCCGAACGCCGCACGAACGACGACGGCGGGGGCCCCGCCACGCTCACGGACGCCGAGCTGCGCTGGGCCGTGAACACCGAGGCGGGCTCGGGCAACTACGTGGGGTGCAACTTCCTCATGGCCGGCAGGCCCGGCACCGACGGTGACACGGGCGGCAGCCGGATCTGGGACGACGGCGACGCCGGGCTGTACCACGGTCGCGCCGGGAACGTGCGGGTGCTGCGCACCGTCGGCACGGGCACCGACGCGACGCAGGAGCAGGCGACGTTCGGCACCCGGTGCACCGCGCCCACCGGCGAGCAGGTCACGCTCTCCACCACCACGGGCGCCGAGGTCGTGATGTCCGGCGGGACCGGGACCCGCAAGGCGGACGGCTCGGTCGAGATCGCGTGGACCGGCTCGTTCACCGTCGTGTTCTACGGCGGCATGACGTACTGGTGGGCCAGCGACCTCGAGCTGGACCTCGACGCCGACGGCGACGGCACCCTCACCGCGACGGCCGGCGGGTACGCCGCCGACCGCGAGGACGTCACGAGGTGGGGCAAGCTGCCCGCGACGCCGGTCACGCTCGCCACGTTCTCCGGGTGGAGGACCCGGAGCGCCGACGGCGGGTTCCTGCGTCCCGGGTACTGCGGCGTGCGGGTCGACGTCGGCGACAGCTCCCCGCAGGTGCGTGACTCTCCGGCCGGATCGTGCTGGGGCTCCTTCCCGCAGAGCTTCGTCGACTTCCAGCAGCGCACCGGCCAGGCGTCGTACTGGTACTCCTCCGGCCACCGCGACGCCGCCAAGCCGCCCGCCGAGGTCGGCGTCAGCTTCGACGCCGACCGGAGCGTCGGCAGCCCGCCGCCGGGCGACCTCGGGGACGGCGTCGTCACGCCGACCCCCGGCGGCACCGGGCAGCCCGCAGGGACCGCGCCCGGTGCGGCGGGAGCCCCTGGGGCCGCCGCCTACCCCGGCGGTGGTCTCGCGGCGGGCGGACTCGGGAGCCCCGCCGCGACGGCCACGGCCACGCCCGCCGCCGCCTCGCTCACCGCGTTCCCCGCCGTGCAGGCCGCGACGCTCGGCGGCGGCGCGACCCCGCTCGTGCCCGATCTCCTGCGCACAGGCGACGGCGCCGGTACCGACCGCCTCGCCGTCGCCACCACCGGGCTGCTGCTCGCCGCCTCGGGAGCCGTCGTCGGCTTCCGACGCCGCTGGCTCGTGCTGCCCTTCCGGCCCTAGCTGGCAGTACGCCCAGCGGCCGCCCAGACCCCCGCCCCACCCCACCTCCCTCTCCCTTCACGAACGAAC
The DNA here is from genome assembly GCF_040632295.1 of Isoptericola sp. NPDC019482. Taxonomy (NCBI): domain Bacteria; kingdom Bacillati; phylum Actinomycetota; class Actinomycetes; order Micrococcales; family Promicromonosporaceae; genus Isoptericola; species Isoptericola sp. NPDC019482. The sequence continues at coordinate 78,316 of NZ_JBEYBQ010000014.1, read as the reverse complement.
GGACAACAGACATGTCGAAGACCTTCGGTCCGGCCCGGTACGGCCGGCTGGTCGCGGGCGCCGGGGCGCTCGCGGTCGGGCTCGGGGCCGCGCTCGTCGCGGCGCCCGCCGCCCAGGCCGCCGACCCGCGGGACGTCGTCGCGGACAGCGGCAGCGCCTCGTGGGGCTTCCGCGAGAGCTTCCGCCGCTACGTCGGGCTCCAGACCGCGGCCCTGCCGCCCGTCGGCGCGGTGCCGGTGGGCGAGCGCATCACCCTCGTCGATCCGGCGACGTTCGACACCGACGGCACGCCCGCCGCCACCGCCGACACGGCACCCCCGAACGAGACGCTGCCCTACCTGCTGCCCGTCACCGGCGGCAGCGTCACCGACGCCGACGACCTCGAGGTCAGCACCTCCGGCGGCGCGGTGTTCCACTTCCCGTCGCACGCGTTCACGGTCACGGTCGAGAACGTGGGCATCGAGGTCACGGACGGCGTCGGGAAGGTCGTGGGCGACCTGACCGTCGTCATCCCGGAGAACAACCTGGGGTACGAGCACGGCACCTACGGCGGCGACGGCGTCGTCCTCGGCGACGTCGCCACCACGACCGTCGACGTATCGGGCGACCAGGTCTCGGTCACCGCCGACGGTGTCACGCTCACGGCGGCCGGCGCGTCCGCGCTGCAGAACTTCCTCCAGGAGGGCGCCGACCTCGACGACCTCACCCTGACCGCCGACCTCGAGGCCCCCGCCCAGGTGTGGAACCCCGCGGTGACGCTGTCGAAGAGCGCCGGGTTCGACCCGTCCGCCACGGGCCGCCTCACCGCGACCGGCTCGGGCTTCGACCCGGCGGCCAACACGGCGACCCGCCCGCCGATCACCACCGGCCAGCCGACCGGCGTGTACGTCGTCTTCGGGAAGTTCGCCGAGGACTGGCGGCCGTCGGACGGCGTCGCGTCGTCGGCCCGCAAGGTCGTCAGCCAGAAGTGGGCGCTGCCGGAGCCGTCGTACTCGCAGCTCAAGGCCTCCAACCCGAGCGTCGCGGACCAGCTCGTGCTGCTGAACGAGGACGGCACGTTCACCGCCGAGCTCGACGTGAAGACCGACGACACGGCGGAGGGCGTCTACGGCGTGTACACCTACGCCGCCGGCGGCGCGGCCGCCAACGCCGCGCAGGAGCTCGCCCTGCCTGTGACGTTCGCGCAGCCGGGTGCGGAAGGCGACGACATCGAGCTCGGCGTGACCGTTCCCGAGGGCACCGAGCCCGAGCCGGAGCCGGGCGAGTACAGCTGGACCATCGCGAGCACCGAGGCCATCGACCTCGGCACCGCGACCCAGGGCGCGGACGCCTTCACCGCCGGTGGCGCCCTGCACCAGATCACCGTGAAGGACACCCGCCCGCAGGGCACGTGGAGCATCAACGGCAGCGTCGGCGACTTCGTCGGCGGGTCCGCGTCCTTCTCGGGCAGCGCGCTCGGGTGGACGCCGTCGGCCTCCGGGGACACGGGCGGGCTGCAGCTCGGCCCCGTCGTGCAGCCGGGCGTCGGGACGGGGCTCGCGGCGCGCTCGACGCTCGCGTCCGCCCCGGCAGGGCACCAGGCCGGTTCCGTCACGGTCGACGCGGCCCTGAAGCTGAGCATCCCGCTCGACACCCCCGCGGGGGACTACCAGGGCGTGCTCACCCTCACCGCGGTGGGCTGATCGTCCCGTGAGCACGCACCACCGTCCGTCGTCGCGGCGCGCCCCCTCCCGGGTGCGCGCCGCGGCGGCGGCCGCCCTCGCCCTCGCCGCGACCCTCGCCGCCTCGCTGGTCGCCGTCGTCGCCCCGACGACGGCGCACGCCGTCACCTCCGACGACCTCACCTGGTCCCTCTCCCCGAAGGACGGGGAGCAGGGCGACGGGCGCGCCAACTTCGCGTACGCCGTCGAGCCGGGCGATCGGCTGCGCGACGTCCTCGTCGTCACCAACCGCTCGGCCACGCCCCTGGACCTCGCCGTGTACGGCACCGATGCGCTCACGACGCCCAGCGGGCACCTCGACCTGCTGCCCGCCGACCAGGAGCCCACCGACGTGGGCACCTGGCTCACGCTCGAGACCGACGGGGGCGTCGCGATCGACCCGGGCGAGACGGTCGAGGTGCCTTTCACCCTCGAGGTCCCCCAGGACGCGACGCCCGGTGACCACGCCGGCGGCGTCGTCACGTCGCTGCGCCAGCAGGTCGGCGACGGCGCGCTCAGCGTGGACCGGCGGCTCGCGCTGCGCGTGCACGCCCGGGTCGGCGGGGCGCTCGCGCCGGGGCTCGCCGTGTCCGACGTCGGCGTCGTCGTACACCCCACCGCCAACCCGGTGGGCGCGGCGCGCGCCACCGTGACCTACACGCTCACCAACACCGGCAACGCGCGACTGGTGCCCACCGAGTCCGTGCGCCTCACCGGGCCGGGCGCGAGCGCGAGCGCGGGCGGGGAGCCGGCCGACGAGCTGCTGCCCGGCGCCGTCGTGCGCCGCACCGTGCAGGTCGACGGCGTGCGCCCGACGTTCCGCGTCACGGCCGACGTGCGCGCGGACGGGCTCGTCGTCGGCGTCGGCGGCGGGGGAGCGACCACCGCGACGGGAACCGCCGCGGGCTGGGCCGTGCCCTGGGCGCTGGTCGGCGTCGTCGTGCTCGTCGTGGCGGCGGCCGTCGCGTGGCCGCTGTGGCGCTCCCGTCGCGCCCGCCGAGGTAGCAGCGAACCCCGTGAGGTAGTAGCGAACCCCGTGAGGTAGTACGCATCTCGAGCCTCTTTGCGGTCTATGCGTGATATGTCCGTACTACCTCGCGGGGTTCGGTACTACCTCGGCAGGTCTGGGACTACCTCGGCGGTCAGCGGACCCGGGCGGCGAGCACGGCCACGTCGTCGCGCTGCTGGCCGTGCACCATCCGGTCGACGAGCCGCTGCGGCAGCCCCGCCGTCGGGGTGCCGTGCAGGTCCGCCAGTGCGCGGCGCAGGTCCGCGGAACGGGCGGCGAACGACACGGTGCGGGACTCCACCAGCCCGTCCGTGTACAGCAGCAGCGTGTCGCCGGGGCCCAGCTCGGCGGTGTGGTCCCGGCGCGGGACCGACGGGTCGACGCCGAGCATGAGGTCCGGGCGTCCGTCGAGCTCGTGCACCGCGCCGTCGGCGCGCAGCACCACCGGCCGGGGGTGGCCGGCGCTGGCCCACCACAGCCGGCACCGGTCGTCGCCGCTGCCCGGCTCGCCGCGGCCCGTGCGGTCCAGGCGGGCGACGACGGCGGTGCCGCTCGCCGTCAGCCCGAGGCCGCGGTTGGCGCGGTCCAGCTCGCGCAGCAGGCGTGCCGGCGGGGCGTCCTGGCACCAGGCGAGGGTGCGCAGCATCGCGCGCAGCTGACCCATGCGGGCGGCGGCCTGCATGTCGTGCCCGGTGACGTCGCCGATCATCAGCACCGTGGAGCGCGCGTCGAGCTCGACCGCGTCGTACCAGTCGCCGCCGACCTTGTCCGTGCGGGTCGCCGACGCGTAGGTCGACGCCAGCTCCAGGTACGGCACGCGGGGCAGGTCGGTGAGCATCGCGGCCTGCAGGGTGGTGGCCACCCGGTGCCGGTCCTCCAGCACCCGGATCCGCACCAGGGCCTGCGCCACGCACGACGCGAGGGTGGTGGCCGTGCGGCGGCTCTCGTCGTCGTGCTCGTGCGGCCCGCGCCACAGCAGCACGACGACGCCGAGCAGCCGGTCGTCCACGACCATCGGCATGAGGGCGAGGCCGCCGAGGGACGGGTCGATCCACGGCGCCCAGGTGGGCTGGGCGCGCAGGGCGGCCGCGCCGTCCCGGTAGAACGCGGCCCGCCGGGCGCGCGCGACGGACGCCACCGCCGGGTCGTCGAGGCGCCAGTGCCGCGGCAGGTACGGGTAGGCGCCGTCACGCTCCACGAGGGTGAGGCCGGACCCGCCGGGCTCCGCGAGCGCGAGCGCCGCCCACACGGTGCCCAGCCCGGGGCCCGACGTGCGCAGCGCGTCCACGATCTCGTCGAGGGTGGTCGCGGCGGCGAACCGCTCGGTGAGGTCGAGCAGCATGCGGGTGCGGCGCGTGGCGTGCACCGCGACCTGCTGGATGCGGTGCGCGCGCTGCCGCTCGAGGCGCAGGCGCAGCTCGGCGGTGCAGGCGGCGGCCAGGTCGGCCAGCGTGGCGAGGTCGGTGGCGCTCCACGCGTGCGCCTCGGTGTCCAGCGCGCACACCGTGCCGACGGCGGTGCCGTGCCGGTCGAAGATCGGGAAGCCCGCGTACGACCCCATGCCCAGCGCGGTGACCGTCTCCCGGCTCGCGAAGCGCGGGTCGGCGCGCAGGTCCTCGACGACGAGGGGCTGGCCGGAGCGGATCGTCTCGCCGCACAGCGGCTCGGTGAGGGTGGTGCGCCGAGTGGTCTGGAAGGGGGCGGGCAGCCCCAGCGCCCCGGGGTACACCTGGGCGTCCGGCAGCACGAGCGTCACGAGTGCGGTGGGGACGCCGAGCTGGCGTTGCACCAGCCGTGCGAAGCGGTCGAACGACACGTCCGCGATGGGCCGGGCGAGGCCGGCCGCGACGAGCGCCTGCACCGCCCCGGCCGCCGGTGCATCCTGGGCCGCGACCATGCCCCGGATTCTCCCACGAGGCCGCCCGGATATCCTCGCCGGACGATGGACGTCACCCGCCGAGCCCCCGCCGCGCCGCCGCGGATCCTGGCCGCCGCCCTCGTGTCCGCGTCGGCCGTGCTGCTGTTCGCGGTGCACGTGCGCCCGCTCGCCTACGTGCCGCTCGTGGCCGGCGTCGCGCTCGGCCTGCTCGTCGACCGGCGGCTCGGCCGCGACCTCGCCCTGATCGCCGTCGCGCTCGGCATCATCTCGACGATCTCCCTCGAGGCGGACCTGTCGGACGCCGGGATGGCGCGGTTCGCCGTCGTGCTGTCGCTCGCCGTGCTGGTGCCGTGGGCGGCGTCGCGCTTCCTGTTCCGGGACGACGACGGCGCGGGCGCGGTGCGCTTCCCCGTGGCCACGGGGAAGCGATGGTCGCGCGGGCAGTACGGGTACCTGGTCGTCGTGGTGGCGGTGGGCTACCTCGTGCTGCCCTGGTACTTCCTCGGCTCCGGCGCGTACCTCAACTGGCCGGAGCTCGAGGGCGGGCAGGACGTCGCCCGGCTGTTCGTCGGCGTCAACGCCGTCGGCATCTGGGACGAGCTGTTCTTCGTGTGCACGGTGTTCGCGCTGCTGCGCCGGCACTTCGGGCTGTGGACGGCGAACGTGCTGCAGGCCGTGATCTTCGTGTCCTTCCTGTGGGAGCTCGGCTACCGCGAGTGGGGCCCGCTGCTCACCGTGCCGTTCGCCCTGGTGCAGGGGTGGATCTTCGCCCGCTACAAGAGCCTGCCGTACGTCGTGACCGTGCACCTGCTGTTCGACGCCGTCGTCTTCGCCGTGCTGGTGCACGGGCACCACCCCGAGCTCTTCGACGTCTTCGTGACCGCGCCCTGAGGCAGGGCGTCGTTTGGCGCGTGCGGCCCGCCGTGGGAGGGTGCGCCCATGCCAAGACGCGGCAGCTGAGCACGAACGAGCCCGGACGGGTGGACGACATGCAGGAATACGAGCAGGGCTCGGTCGACGACGTCGACCTGGACGCCTGCGCCGCCGAACCGATCCACGTGCCGGGTTCGGTCCAGCCCCGCGGCGTGCTGCTGGTGCTGGACGACGGCGTCGTCGTCCAGGTGTCCGGCAACCTGCCCGACCTGCTGGGCCCCCGCACCGAGGACGTGCTGGGCCGCGCGCTCGCCGACGTGCTCGGCGAGGAGACGACGGCCGCCCTCCGGCTGGACGACGTCACCGACGTCGGCCCGCTCGCGGACAGCCTGCGGCGCGTGACCGCCGCGGGCCGCACGTGGGTGGCTGCCGCCCACCGGAACCCGCAGGGCAGCGTCGTCCTCGAGCTCGAGCCCCTGGCGGACGGGGACACCGATCCGTTCGAGCCCTATCGCGTCGCCTACGCCGTGCTGGGCCAGGCGGCGAGCGCGGGATCGCTCCAGGCGCTCTACGACCTCGCGGCGCAGGGGGTGCGCGAGGTGACGGGTTTCGACCGGGTGATGGTCTACCGGTTCGACGAGGACCACCACGGCGAGGTGGTCGCCGAGGCGCGCCGCCCCGACATCGAGTCGTTCCTCGGGCACCGCTACCCGGCGTCCGACATCCCCTCCCAGGCCCGGGCCCTGTACGAGAAGAGCTGGCTGCGCCTCATCTCCGACGTCGCGTCGGTGCCCGCGCCGCTCGTGCCGGCCCAGCACCCGCGCACCGGCGGGCCGACCGACCTGTCGTTCGCGAGCCTGCGCGCCGTGTCGCCCGTGCACGTCCAGTACCTGCGCAACATGGGCGTGGGTGCCTCGATGTCGATCTCGCTGCTCCAGGGCGGCCGCCTGTGGGGGATGGTCGCCTGCCACCACGTCGCGGGCCCGCACACGCCCTCCCTGGAGGTGCGCGCGGCCGCGGAGGCCCTGGCCTCCGGGCTCTCGGTGCAGATGGTGGTGCGTGCCGCCGCGGACGAGGCGCAGGACGCGCGACGTGTCGCCCGCACGCTCGAGACGCTGGTCGAGGAGGGGGACGACCCGGTCGCGGAGGCCGTCGCCCGACCGGGTCTGTTGCGGCTGCTCGGTGTGGACGGTGCCGTCGTGCGCGCGGGCGGGGTGACCGCGACGGTCGGGACGGTGCCGGCCGACCCGGCGGCCGTGGTCGACGCGGTGCTGGAGTCAGGGCGTCCGATGTCGGGCACGGGCACGGTGCCCGTCCGCGCCGCCGTCGACCTGCGGGAGGTGCACCCGGACCTCTCTGACGCGGCGGGTGCGGTCGCCGGGGCGCTCGTCGTGCGGCTGCCCGACGACGACCTGCTGGCGCTGTTCCGCCGGGAGGTGGCGCGCGAGGTGACCTGGGCAGGCGACCCGCGGGCCAAGACGGTCCGGCGCGACGACGACGGGACGATCTGGATCGGCCCCCGGGAGTCGTTCGACGCCTGGCGGGAGGTGGTGCACGGCACCTGCGAGCCCTGGACGGACCGGGACGTGCGCGCCGCGCTCGTGGCGCGTCGCACCGTCGTCGAGCACCTCTACCGCCGCACGCGTCCCGACCTGGGGGCGGCGCTCGTGCTGCAGCACTCCTCGCTGCCGGCGGAGCTGCCCGTCCTGCCCGGGTGGCGGCTCGAGGCCCGGTACCGGCCGGCGGACGGCGGCCGGGTCGGGGGCGACTGGTACGACGCGTTCGAGCTGCCCGACGGCCGCACCGCCCTCGTCATCGGGGACGTCGCCGGGCACGGGCTGCCCGCCGCGTCGGCGATGAACCAGCTGCGCAACGGCCTGCGCTCGCTGCTGCTCGAGCACCGCGACGTCGCGACGGCCGCGGCCGGGCTGGACCGGCTCGCCCGCACGCTCCTCACAGACGACATGGCCACGCTGCTGGTCGGCATCCTCGAGGTCGACCCCGGCACCGGAGCGGGCGCCGTCGACTACGTGTGCGCCGGCCACCTGCCGCCCGTGGTCGCGGACGCCCACGGCGCGCGGTTGGTCGACGTGGTCCGTAACCCGCCGGTCGGGGCGATGCGCCAGATGGTGCGCGCCGGGCGGGTCGAGCTGGCGCCCGGTACGTCGCTCCTGCTCTACACCGACGGCCTCGTCGAGCGGCGCGGCACCCGGATCCTCGACCGGCTGGAGGACCTGCGCTCCACGGTCGGGCTCACCCGCGACCTCGAGGTGATCGAGCACAAGCTCGCCGGCCTGGAGTCCGACGACGACTCCACGATGCTCATGGTCACGGCGCTGGGCCGCTGAGCCCGGTCAGCCGGGCAGCTCGTCGAGCAGGCGGGACATCCGGTCGATCTCCGCGATCTGGTCCGCCGCCACGTTGCCGGAGAACTCCTGGACCGTCTCGTCCCGGCCGGCGGACGCGACGTCGTCGACCATCTCCAGTGCGCCCGCGTGGTGCTTGATCATGCCCTCGAGGAACAGCCGGTCGAACGCCGTGCCGTCGGCGTCGGCCAGGGCCGTCATCTCGGCGTCGGTCAGCATGCCGGGCATGGAGCCGTGGTCGTGGGCCTCCGGAGCGCGGGGGCCGCTCCCGTCCGACGGCGCGGCCGACGACGTCGCCACCGCGGGCACCGGGAGGCCCTGGCCCTCGAGCCAGCGGCTCATGTAGTCGATCTCGCCGTCCTGCGTCAGGCGGATGCGCTCGGCGAACCTGGCGATCTGCTCCGACGTCGACCGCTCGGGGACCAGCTGCGCCATCTCCACGGCCTGCGCGTGGTGGCCGATCATCATCGTCATGAACTCGGCGTCGGCGTCGGTGACCACGTCGGCGTCGCCCATGCCCTCGTAGTCCTCGGGGGCGATCGTCTGGGCGGGTTCGCCGGGCTTCCCCGGCGCCAGCACGGCCGACGACGGCGTCGGGGCCGGCTCGGGTTCCTCGGCGGTGCACCCCGCGAGCGTGAGGCCCGCGCCGAGCACGGCGGCACAGGCCAGGGCGGCGCGTCGGCGGCTCGTGCGGTGGGGCCGGAGGTCTGTGATCACCGGAAGATCCTCTCCTGAGGGTGTTGCCACCGCGTAAAAAGATGCCCGGAAGGCTGGTGGGGAGGATGCTTCCAGACAACACTCAGGGTGACCAACACAACGAGGTGTGGCGCTCGCGCGTCGTCCAACCCTGAGCCACTGATGAGGAGTTCACGGATGAGGAGTCCACGGACGAGAAGTTCACGGATGAGGGGCGTCGCCGGCGTCGCCCTCTCACTGACCCTGACGGCGGGAGCACTGGGGCTCGCCGCCCCGGCGTCCGCGTCCGACGCGGCGGAGCCGGACGTCCCGCCCGGCGAGGTGGCGTCGTCGAACATCGAGCACCTCAGCAACAACCCGAAGAACGGCGCCCTGCAGGGCACCGGCTCGGACATCGCCTTCCAGGGCAAGTACGCCTACGCGGGCAACTACGACGGCTTCACCGTCTACGACCTGTCCGACCCGGAGGCGCCCGTCCAGGCTCTCCAGGTGTACTGCCCCGGCTCGCAGAACGACATCTCCGTCTACGGCGACATCCTGGTGCTCTCCACCGACTCGTCGCGCAGCGACGACTCGTGCGCCTCGACCACCCGCCCCGCCACGCAGAAGGACGCCTGGGAGGGCATCAAGGTCTGGGACATCTCCGACCCGCTCGCACCGGAGTACGTGAAGTCGGTCGAGACGGCGTGCGGCTCCCACACCCACTCGCTGGCACCGACCAAGAACGGCAAGGACCTGTACGTCTACGTCTCGTCGTACAGCCCGAGCTCGTCCTACCCGGACTGCCAGCCGCCGCACGACATCATCTCGGTCGTGAAGATCCCCGTGAAGAACCCGGCGGCCGCCACGCTCGTGGGCACGCCGAACCTCTTCCCGGAGGGCGGCTACGCGGGTGACCCGGACCGGCGCGCCTCGGCGACGTCCGGCTGCCACGACATCACCACCTACGCGCAGAAGGACCTCGCGGCGGGTGCGTGCATGGGCGATGGCATCCTCATGGACATCAAGGACCGCGCCCACCCGAAGGTGATCAGCACGGTCCGTGACACCGAGAACTTCGCGTTCTGGCACTCGGCCACCTTCAACAACGACGCGACCAAGGTCGTGTTCACGGACGAGCTCGGCGGCGGCGGGCTGGCGACCTGCACCGGCGAGTACGCCCCGGAGCTCGGTGCCAACGGCATCTACGACATCGAGAAGGTCGTGCAGAAGGGCGGGAAGAACGGCAAGGAGCTCGTGTTCCAGAGCTACTACAAGATCCCGCGCATCAACGACGCCAGCGAGAACTGCGTGGCGCACAACGGTTCGCTGATCCCCGTCGAGGGCAAGGACCTCATGGTCCAGTCCTGGTACCAGGGCGGCGTCTCGGTGTTCGACTTCACCGACTCGGCGAACCCGACCGAGCTGGCGTGGTTCGACCGCGGCGCGGGCATCTCCAGCGGTGGCACGTGGTCCACCTACTGGTACAACGGCTACGCCTACTCCAACGACCTCGGGATCGGTTTCGACACGTTCGACATCGACGACGCGATCGACGGGACGGCGAAGACCAACCTGAAGTCGCTGAACCCGCAGATGCAGCAGAAGTTCTGACCTGCTGAACCCGGCAGCACGCCGGGAGCGACGACGGCGGCCGGTCCACCTCCGCGGTGGGCCGGCCGCCGTCGTGCCGGCGGGGTCAGCGCCGGCGCAGCGCGCCCTCGAGGAGCGGCACGGCGACGGCGACGAGGGTGAGCGCGGCGCCCACGTAGGTCGCGGCGCCGGGCGGCGCGACGGCGGGGGAGACGACGTCGAGCACGAGCGCGCCGACCACCTGTCCGGCGATCATGCCGAGGCCGAGCAGCAGCACGCCGATCCGCTGCACCACCGCCGCCTGCAGGGCGATGAACACGATGCCGAGCAGGCCGCCGGAGTAGAGCAGCAGGTCGGCGGGCATCCGGGTGGGCAGGGCGCCGGTGGGGGCGCCGTCCACGGCGAGCGACACCCCGAAAACCACGAGCAGCGCCGCCGTGCCGACGAGGAAGCTGACGTACGTCGCGGCCAGCACGCCGCCGTCGCCCCCGCCGCCGTCGGCGGGGCGCACCGCCGCACGCACGCGCCCGTTGAGCGCCTGCTGGAACGACTGCAGCACGCCCGCCACCAGCGGGAACAGCGCGAGCCCGAGGGCCGCGGTTGCCGCGGCCGCGCCGGAGACCACGACGACGGCGAGCACGGTGAGCACGGGGCCGAGCGCGCGCCCCACCGTCACCAGGCGGACCCCGCCGGGCGCCAGCCCGAGCCGGTCGATGACGAGGGAGCTCACCGACTGCCCGGCCACGAGCGCGATGGTGAACACCGCGACGCCGAGCGCGTCGACCGTCAGGCCCTGCGACATCACGTAGAACGCGCCGCCGAGGCCGCCCAGGCACTCCCACCAGCGCAGGCCGCCCGGGTCGCCGCCCCGTCGCAGCCCGGCCGCGACCCGGCCGAGCGCCGCGCGCCCGGCGCGCGAGAACGGGAGCGCGACGGTGAGGAGCACCAGGCCCGAGCCGAACGACAGGGCGGCCGTGCCGAACGCCGTGCCCGTCTCGGTGGCGAGGGTGCCGTTCACGCGGCTCTGCAGCGCGGCGGCGAACCCCGCGACGATCGCGAGCGCCACGCCCGTGGCGCGCTGCCGCCCGGTCACGATGGTTGCCACGATCACCGGAGCCTAGTCGTGGGACACCACCGCGACCGCACGCGGGTCACGTGAGGTGGTCGAAGTCACCGCGCACCCACGCGGCGTGCCGCTCGGCCGAGCGCAGCACGACCTCACGCGCGTCGGCCGGGATGACGCCGTCGAAGTTGTTGTAGAGCCGGTCGAACGGTCGGCGGGCCACGTGCTCGGCGACGCGCGTCACGACCGCCCCGGACAGCGGGATGCGGTTGGGGTAGCTGCGCATGAAGCTCGCCGTACGGTCCGGGTTGGCGAAGATCGTGTCTCCGGACAGGAGGACGCCGCGACCGTCGGCACCCGTCCAGTGCACCACCGCCGAGCCGGGGAAGTGCCCGCCGGGCTGGCTCAGCACGACGCCGGGCAGCACCTCGCGCTCGCCGTCCGCGCCGGGGGACCACGTCTCGATCACGGCGTCGGGGCGCGCGACCCAGCCGGCATCGGCCTCGCTGACCAGCACGGGGACGGCGCGCCCCGTGGCCTCCGTGAGGCGACGGCTCCACTCCACCTGCACGCCGAACATGTGCGGGTGGCTGGCCGCGATCACGATGTCGCCGCCGCCCGCGGCCTCCGCGACCGCCGCCACCCCGGCGTCGTCGACGAAGCCGAGCGGGTCCCACAGCAGCGCGCCCACCGGGGTGCGCACCACCTTCGCCTGCTGCCCGATGCCGACGTGCGGCGTCGCGTGCAGGGCGAGCAGGTCGGGCTCGAGCTCGGCGACCTCGACGGCGAGGCCCTCCGCCGTCAGCTCGTCCAGGGTGGTCCACGCCTGGCCCGTCGCCGGCACCCACTGCCGCTCGTCCGCGCAGATCGCGCAGACCTCGGGTCGGGTGGCGTGCTCGACGGCGCAGGTGCGGCAGACCCAGAAGTCCGCAGATGTGGGGAGGCCCATGGGCCCACACTTCCACCTCGCGGCGGAGGCGCCCACCGCATTCCCCTCCCTAGGCTGGTCGGATGCCGCAGCAACCCGCCGGGTGGACCGCCCGCCTCTCGGACTGGTGGGGGATCGACTCCGGGTGGGAGCGCCTGCCCGCCGACCCGGCCCGCGCCTACCGCAACGACCTCTGGCTCGGGGCCGCGTTCGTCGTCGTCTCGCTGGTCGGCGCCGAGCTCGCCCGCAGCATCGGGTACTTCGAGGACGACCCCGCCCCGACCTGGCTGATCTACCTGCTCGCGGCGGTGGGCGCCGCGCCCCTCATGTGGCGGCGACGGTTCCCGCTGGTCGTGCTCTCGGCGGTGTACCTGCACTTCCTCGTCGTGGGGCTGACCGTCCCGCTCGTGACGATCCTCGTGCCGTTGCAGGTCGTCTACTTCGTCGCCCTGTTCAGCGCGGTCGCGTGGGCGCGCGACCGGCAGGCGATGACCCTCGTCGTGGGCGCCGCGCTGCTGGCGATGTTCGGGTGGCTGGCCTGGCAGTTCGCCGTCGGGGCGGGCATCGACGGCATCGTCGAGCAGATGGGGCTGGCCGACGAGCAGCCCGGCCTCGTCGATCCCGGCGTCGCGTTCACGGCGTACAACCTGCTCATCAACGTCGCCTACTTCTACGGGGCGGTCGTGGCCGGCCAGCTCATGTGGCACGGCGCCCGCCGCCGCGAGCAGCTCGAGGAGCAGGCCGCGACCATCGAGCGCCAGACGGCGGAGCTCCAGCGGCAGGCCGTCGTCACCGAGCGGCTGCGCATCGCCCGCGAGCTGCACGACGTCGTCGCGCACCACGTGTCCGTCATCGGCATCCAGGCCGCCGCCGCCCGGCGGATGCTCGCCGGCGACCCGGACGCGGCCGCCGCGCCGCTGGCCACCATCGAGGGCGAGTCGCGCGAGGCCGTGGCGCAGATGCGGGGGCTGCTCGGCACGCTGCGCGGGGTGGAGGACGGCGCGGACCCGGGCGACGGCGGCTCGGGCGGGCGTGCGCCGGAGCCGGGGCTCGCCGACGTCTCCGCGCTCGCGGACGACGCGGGCCTCGACGTCGAGGTGCGCGTCGTCGCCGAGCCGGGTGCCGTCGAGGCCGTGCCCGCGCCGCTCGGCCTCAGCCTGTACCGCACCGCCCAGGAGGCGCTGAGCAACGTGCGCAAGCACTCGACGGCCCGGTCCGCGCGCGTCGTCGTGCGCGTGGACCGCCGCCCGGCGCGCCGCGACGAGCCCGCGGCCGACCGCTTCCCGCACGGCTTCGCGGAGGTCGAGGTGCTCGACGACGGGCGCCCGCGGTCGGGTTCCTCGGGCACCGGCCTCGGCCTGGTCGGCGTGCGCGAGCGCGTCGCGACGCACGGCGGCGTCGCCGAGGTCGGACCCCGCGCCACCGGCGGCTACCGTGTGCGGGTGCGCCTGCCCCTGCCCCGCTCGACGTCGTCCGGCCGCCCGTGACCGGCCCCGACGCACCCGTGCGGGTGCTCCTGGTCGACGACCAGAAGCTGGTGCGTTCCGGGTTCGCGATGATCCTGTCCGTCGAGCCCGACGTCGAGGTGGTGGGCGAGGCCGCCGACGGCGCCCAGGCGCTGGAGCAGGTGCGGGCGCTGCGCCCCGACGTCGTGCTCATGGACGTGCAGATGCCGGTGATGGACGGCATCGAGGCCACCCGGCGCATCGTCGCCGACGACCTCGCCAAGGTGCTCGTGCTGACCACCTTCGACGACGACGCCTACGTCGACGACGCCCTGCGCGCCGGCGCCTCCGGCTTCCTGCTGAAGAACTCCGACGCCGACCGGCTGGTCGACGCGGTCCGCACCGTCGCCGCCGGGCACGCGCTGCTGGCGCCGGAGGTCACGCGCCGCGTCATCGAGCGCATGGTGACCGGGGAGGGCGGGCCACCCGCGGGCCCGCCGGTCGGCGCGCCGTCCGACCCGTGGCTGGACCAGCTCACGCCGCGGGAGCGGGAGGTGCTGGTGCTCGTCGGCAAGGGGATGTCGAACGCGGAGATCGCCCAGGAGCTCTTCCTCGGCGAGGCCACCGTCAAGACGCACGTCTCCAACGTGCTGGCCAAGCTGCACCTGCGCGACCGCGTCCAGGCGGTCGTGTTCTACCACCGGTCCGTCCGCCCCTCGACGTAGCGATCGGCCACGGTTCCCGGACGGGAATCATGGCCGATCGCTACGTCGACGTCGGCGGGCTGTGGATGACGGACGCGCGACGGCGTGCGCATCGGGTCTGCTGGGCGGATGCCCCGAAGGATCGTGGTCCCGCCGGCGCTGCTCGGCGTCGCCGCCCGCCAGCAGAGCCTGGTCTCCCGCCGCCAGTGCCGCGAGCACGGGATGACCGACCAGCAGGTCGACGCGCTCGTGAGCGCCGGGCGCTGGCGGCGTGTCCTGCCCGCCGTGCTCGACCCGCGTGTCCCCGCCGACGGACGCTTCGACGCCCTCGACCGCTCGCGGCGGCGCGGCGCGATCGTCGGTGCGCTCGCCCTCCCGGGTTCCGTCGTCACCGGTGTCCCCGCACTCGTGCTGCACGGCGCTCAGGGGGCACCGCGGCGGGTGCTGCCGGAGGTGACGTTCCCGAACGGTGCACCCCGCAGGAACGGCAAACCCGTGCGGGTGCGGCGGGAACGCCTGCAGCGATGGACGTTCGTCGACGGCGTCCCGTGCGTGACGGCGGAGCTGGCGCTCGCCCAGGCCGTCCCCGGCCTCGACCGCAGCCATGCCATCGCCCTCATGGACTCCGCCCGCCGGCGGCGACTCGTCACCGAGGACGGCTTCCGCCGGGCGCGCGAGCTGGCACGTGGCCGGCGCGGCGCCGCCCGCACGGCGGCGTGGTGGGGCCTCTCCGACCCTCGGGCGGACTCGCCTGTCGAGTCGCAGGCGCGGGTCGACCTCGTGGACGCGGGCTACCCGCCGGACGCCGTACAGCTCGAGATCTTCGACGAGCAGGGCCGGTTCCTCGCGCGCCCCGACCTGGTCTGGTTCCTGCCGGGCGGCCGGGTCGTGCCGGTCGAGCTGGACGGGCACGAGGCTCATTCGACGCCGGAGGCCCTCTTCCACGACCGTCGCCGTCAGAACGCGTTGGTCGCCCGCGGCGCCCGGATGCTGCGGTACACCGGCCGCGACGTGACGCGGGGCGTCGTCGTCCCCGACGTCCGCCGGCTCCTCGATGCCGAGGGGTGGGCGCCGCGACCGTGGACCGGAGACGGCCCGCTGATCCTGCCTCGTCGGGCGCCGACGTAGCGATCAGCCATGCTTCCCGCCCGGGAACCTTGGCGGATCGCTACGTCGAGCCCCGGTCAGCTGCGGGGGGTCAGCCGGATGACGGGCAGCTCGCGGTCCGTCCTGGCCTGGTAGCGGGCGAACCCGGGCGAGGCAGTCGTGACCCTCTGCCAGGCGACGGCGCTGGCCGGCGCGGCGGTCGGGACCCGGCGGTTCCGGCCGGCGAGGAGGCGGCCGCGGGGCTGGAGTGCGCCGCGGGTGCCCTGCGGGTGCGTGAACGTCATCGTGCTCTCCTTCGTCGCGGTGGCGGGTGCCCGCCGGTGGATCGTGCGTCCCGCTGCACGTTGCCAGGGGCGGACGGCCGCCGGTACCGACCGGCGGCCATCGTGCCGCGACGAAAGTCGGGGGTGGCGCGGCTCCGCCGGCAGGCGGAGCTCCCGATCTCCACCGCCGGGCGGATCACACGAGGCCGCCCGGTCCGTAGCGTCGTCGTCATGGACAACGACTCCCTCGAGGTCCGGGGACTGACCCGGACGTTCGGCGACCTCACGGCCGTCGACGACGTCTCGTTCGCGGCCCCCGCCGGGCTGCTCACCGGGTTCGTCGGCGGCAACGGCGCCGGCAAGACGACGACGATGCGCATGATCATGGGCGTCCTGGCGCCCACGGCCGGCGAGGTCCGCTTCGGCGGGGACCCGGTGACGCGCGCGGACCGCCGCGCGTTCGGGTACATGCCGGAGGAGCGCGGCCTCTACCCGAAGCAGCCGGTGCTCGACCAGCTCGTCTACCTGGCCCGGCTGCGCGGCATCGCGGCACCCCGGGCGCGCGCCGAGGTGCTGGACATGCTCGACCGGCTCGGCCTGGCGGGGCGGTCCAAGGAGCACGTGGAGAAGCTGTCGCTGGGCAACCAGCAGCGGGTGCAGATCGTCGCCGCGCTGATGGGCACGCCGCGGCTGCTGGTGCTCGACGAGCCGTTCAGCGGCCTCGACCCGGCCGCCGTCGACGGCATGGTCGACCTGCTCGCCGAGCACACCGCCCGCGGCGTGCCGGTGATGTTCAGCTCGCACCAGCTCGACCTGGTGGAGCGGCTGTGCGAGCGCCTCGTCATCCTCAAGTCCGGCCGCGTCATGGCGGACGGCGCGCCCTCCGACCTGCAGCGGACCGGCGCCCTGCGGCACCGGCTCGTCACCACCGGCGACGCCGGCTGGGTGCGGGGCGTGCCGGGCGTGCACGCGGTCGACGTCGACGGGCCCGTCGCCCTCCTCGAGGTGGCCGACGACGCCGCCCTGCAGCGGCTGCTCGCCACCGGCCTCGAGCGCGGCGGCGTCCGCGAGCTCACCCCCCTGAAGCCCACGCTGGCCCAGATCTACCGCGAGGTGACGGCATGACCACCACGACCCCGACCCGCCCGGACACGCCGGCCGCCCTCGACCGCACCGGCGAGGAGAGCACCCGCGGTGCGTGGCTCGTCGTGATGAAGCGCGAGATCGTGGTCCGCGCCCTCAACAAGACGTTCCTCGTGGGGCTGCTCGTCTCGGTCGCGATCATCGCCGCGCTGGCCGGGTTCATGGCCTGGCAGGGCAGCAAGACCGAGAGCTTCACCGTCGCCGTGCCCGCCGGCGACGCCGCCGCGACGGCGGCGGTCGGGTCCGCCGCCGGGATCCCGGAGGAGCAGGGCGGCGGCGCGGAGCTCACGACCCTCGACGTGCCCGACGACGCGGCCGCCCGTGCGGCGCTCGCCGACGGCGACGCGGACGCCTGGCTGCACCCTGCTGACGGGGGAGGGGGCGACGCCGGCTGGGTGCTCACCGGTCAGGCGGACCCCGACAGCACGCTGACGCGCCTGCTCACGGCGGGGGTCGCGGCCGAGACGCTCGCGTCGAACGCGGAGGCTGCGGGCACCACGACCGCCGAGCTCACCGCGGGCGGCACCCTGACCACCGACCGGGTCGACGGCGACGCCGTGGACTCGCAGACGCTGTTCTTCGCGTCGTTCGCCCTCGCCCTGCTGTTCTTCATCGGGGCGCTCGGCTCCGGGCAGATGATCGCGGGCAGCGTGGTCGAGGAGAAGCAGTCGCGGCTGGTGGAGATCATGGCCACCGCCGTGCCCCTGCGGCACCTGCTGGCGGGCAAGGTGCTGGGCAGCTCGGTCGTGGCGCTGGCGCAGAACGTCGTGTTCGCCGCGGTCGGCCTCGCCGCCCTGTCGTTCACGCCGACGGCGTCGATCCTGCCGTCCCTGTCGACGTCGCTCGTCTGGTTCGTGCTGTTCTTCGCGGTCGGCTTCCTCGGCCTCGCCGCGCTGTACGCCGTGGCGGGCGCGCTCGCGTCGCGCACCGAGGACCTGCAGCACACCACCACCCCGATGACGATGGCCATCATGGGCGTCTACTTCCTGACGTTCTCCGCCAGCGGCACGTTCGAGACGGTCCTGTCGTACGTCCCCGTGGCGAACGTCGTCTCGATGCCGGTGCGGGTGCTGTCCGGCGACGCCGCCTGGTGGGAGCCGATCGTCTCGCTGCTGATCCTCGCCGCGTTCGCCGTCGTCGCCCTGCTCGTGAGCGAGCGGGCCTACCGCGGGGCCCTGCTGCAGACCGGCGGCCGCGTCGGGTGGAGGACCGCCCTCCGGCCGCAGTCCTGAGCGGGGTAGGGGAGTCCCCCGAATTCCGTCAGGGTTGCCCCCCGAACCTCCCGAAAACCCTGGGATCGCAGGGTTGGCGCACCCTAGCGTCGGCCCCATGACCGCCGTCGACGCCGCCCGCCTGCAGTTCGCGCTGCTCGCCGGGACCCACTTCCTCTTCGTCCTGGTGACGCTGGGGCTCGGGCCCGTCGTGGCGATCCTGCAGACCCGCTGGGCCCTCGCCCGGGACGGGGTGAGGGCGGCGACGCTCGAGACCGCCACCCGCTTCTGGGGGCAGCTCTACCTCGTCAACTACGCGCTGGGCATCGCCGCCGGCATCGTCATGGAGCTCCAGCTCGGGCTGCACTTCCCGGGCCTGCTCGACGTTGCCGGCGGCGTGTTCGGCGCTCCGCTGGTGATCGAGACGATGGCGGCGTTCTTCCTGGAGTCCACGTTCCTCGGGCTGTGGGTGTTCGGCTGGCACGTGCTGCCGCGCTGGGCGCACACCGCGGTGTTCTGGGCGGTGGTGGTCACCGGCTACCTGTCGGCGTTCACCGTGATGGTGGCGAACGGCTTCCTGCGCAACCCGGTCGGCTTCGAGATGGTCGACGGCGTCGCCCGCGTCACCGACGCGGCCGCGCTCATCACGAACCCCGCGGCGCTGCTGTCGGCGCTGCACGTGGTGGGGGCGTGCCTCATGGCCGGCGCGTTCCTGCTGGTGGGCGTCAGCGCGTGGCACCTGCGGCGGGCGCCGTCGCGGCTGCCGGGGGTGATCGCCGCGGGCCTGCCGGGCGCCGTCATGTCGCCGGAGAACGACGTGTGGCGGCGCTCGATGCGGATCGGGCTGGTCGCGGGCACTGTCGGCGCGTTCGTCGCCACGGGCTTCGGGTACGCGCAGTTCGGGTACCTGCAGGACGTGCCCGGCGGCGACCCGCCGGTCGTGGGCATCGCGTACGCGGTGATGCAGGGCGTGGGCGGGCTGGCGTTCGTCGTCGGGTGCGTGCTGCTGCTCCTGCTGCCCGGCAACGTGCTGTTCCGCCTGTGGCGGCCGCTGCGCACCGGCCTCTACGCCACGCTCACCGTGCTGCTGCCGGTGCCGTTCCTCACCGCGCTGCTCGGCTGGGCGGCCCGCGAGATCGGCCGCCAGCCCTGGGCGATCGCGGGCGTGCTGCGCACCGAGGACGCCGTGTCCGACGCGTCGGCGGCCGCGGTGATCACGTCCCTCGTCGTCCTCGTCGGCGTGATGGTCACCCTCGCCGTCGTCGACTGGTCGGTGATGGCGCGCCTCGCCCGCCGCGGCACGACGCGACTCGCTCTCGGCGCCCCGCCCGTGGACGTCCTGCACGACGCCGACACCGACGCCGACACCGACACCGACACCGAGGCGCGCGACGACGAGCACTCGACCGGCTCGACCGCCAGGGACGGGCTCCTCACCTTCGGAGGCACGCGATGAACGCGCTCGGCTGGGGCCTGCTGCTCGCCGTCCTGCTCGCCGGCTGGGCGGTGCTCGACGGCGCCGTCCACGGCGGCGTGCCGCTCGTGCGCGCGCTCGGTGGCCGCGACGACGCCCGCCGCCGCACGGTGCTCGCCACGGTCGCGCCGTTCCTCCTGCTGGGGGAGGTGTGGCTGGTCGCGGCGACGGGGGTGCTGCTCGCCGCGTTCGGGCACGTCGAGGCCACGCTCTGGTCGGCCGGGTACCCGGTCGTCGTGGCGCTGCTCGTGGCGTGGGTGCTGCGCGACGCCGCGCTCTGGCTGCGCAGCCGCCTGCCGTCGCCGCGCTGGCGCCGGGGGTGGGATGTCGTCGGCCAGGCCGCGAGCCTCGCGCTCCCGGCGGCGTTCGGCGCCGTGGCCGGCGTGGCATGGGTGCGGTTCTCCGTGGTCGGGGCGCAGGCCGACGGCGGCTCCGGCGCGGCCCAGGCGCTCGCGCTGGGTCTGCCGGTGCTCATGGCCGGGCTCGCGGTCGCGGCCGCGCGGGTGCACGGCGGGCTCGTGGTCGCGGCCCGGGCGCCCGAGGCCGTGTCGCGGGAGGCACGCCGCCGTGTGCGCCGCGCCCTCGTCCCGGCGGCCGCGCTCGCCGGCCTGGCGGCCCTCGGCGCGCTCGCCGTCGCGGCCCTGGGCACGGCGTCGGCCCTGGTCGCGGCCGTGCTGCTCGTCGCGGTGGCGGGGGTGGCGCTCGCGGCCCGGTTCGACCTGGACCGTGGCGCGCACCGCACCGGCGTCGTGCGCGCGGCGGGCCCGCTGCTCGCCGTGGCCCCCGTGGTCGCGACCGCCTCCGTCGCCGGGCCGGCGGTGCTCGCGCTCGCCGCGCCCACGGCGGTGCTGCACGGCCTGACGTGGCCGGTGCTGGGCGCGTTCGTCGCCGTCCTCGCGGCGCAGGCGGTGAGCTGGCGGGTCCTGGTGCGACCGCTCGGGCCACGCACCGCCGTCTTCCTCTGACAGAGTCGTGACGCTCGGGCAACACCGCGGAAACGGGCGACACGCACCATGGGCAGGGAGCGGCCGCCGGGCCGCGCGAAGGAGGCCCACCCATGGCTGCCACGATGCCCGTCCCGACCCCTGTCGCCCCGCGGGCGATCCTGCCCTCGCCGCACCCCGGCACCGGGACCGTGCGCCGCGCCAACCCCGGCGACCGGCTCACGGTCGACCCCGAGGACCGTCGTCGGCGCGCCCGCACCGCGCTGCTGGAGCTCGCCGTGGCGCGCTCCGTGGAGCGCCGCCGCACCGTCTGACAGGGGTCCGCGCGACGGCCTGAGCAGCCGGGTCGCGCACGGGTCGCCGGGCACGGGGGCCAGGCTTAGGTTCGAGAGGTGGCCCGACGACGCGGCGCCCGCCCGGACGCCTACACGTTCGACCTCGACCCGGACGGTGCGGAGCCGGACGACGCCGAGGACCGCGCGGACGCGCCGGTCGTCCCGTCCGTCGACTCGTCGATCGACTCGCCGGACCTCTCGCCGGTCGTGGAAGCCATCCCGGGTGCGGGGCGGCGCGCCCCGCTCCTCATCGACCTCGACCCGGACGACGCCGACGACGGGTTCGACGATCCTCCGCCGTCGGGCCCGGGCCCGGAGCCGCTCACCTGGCGCCGCGCCGTCGACCGCGCACGCGACGTGCTGCGCGGCCGTCGGCTGGTGGCCGCGGTCGTGGTCGTCGCGGCGGCGCTCACGGCGGTGGTCGTGGACACGGTGGGCGACCGGGGCCGGCTCGCCGCCCTGCGCGCGGCGCCCGGCGGGGTGCTGGACCTGAGCGCCGAGCCGCGAGAGGTGTGGCGAGTCGAGGCCGAGGGCAGCGTGCCCGGCGGGCTCATGGCGATGGCCGACGGGCTCGTGGTGGCGCAGCAGCAGGGCGCGATCCTCGGGCTGGACGTGGAGACGGGCGAGCGCCGCTGGCAGGTGGCGCTCCCGGGCGGCACGACCTCGTGCGGCCCGGGGATGCAGGTGTGGTCGGGCGGGGTCCAGGCGGACACGGCGGACCGGATCGTGTGCGTGACGTCGTCGCGCGACGACGGCACCACGGTGACGGTGGTCGACGCCGACGGCACGGTCGAGGGCACGCGGGAGCTGGAGGGCTCCGCGGCCGAGCGCTACCCGGGCGGCGACGGCGCGCTGGTCACCGTCGAGTGGGTGGGTGAGGCGTCGCCCGTGGCCCCGCGGGTCGCGGACGAGGTCGTCGCCGGCGTCGCCGACGCGGGGGCCATCGCGGACGGCTACGACCTGCGGGTCCGCGTCGAGGACGCGGTCACGGGGGAGCGCCGGTGGCAGGAGACGGTCGCGTTCGACGACGCGGTGGACCCGTCGTTGTGCGTGCGGTGGTCCGACGACGGCACGACGTCCGGGGTGGACCTGCGCGGCGGCGTGCAGACCGTGGTCACGGACCGGCTGCTGTGGCTCGGGGGGTGCGGCATCGACGCATGGTTCACGCCCGACGGCGCGCGCCTGGACCGGCCGGGCGACCCGGGGACGTTCGAGGGCTTCGCCGTGGAGCCGCTGAGCGGCGGCGGCTACGTGGTCCGCACCGACTCCGACGACTTCGGCCTGGACGACCTCGCCGATGCGGACCGCCTCCTGCGTGACGACGGCTCCGAGGTGCGCGAGGTGCAGGGGCGGTACCTGGTGCCGCTGAGCACGGACGGCGGCGGGGACGGCGTGCACCTGGCGCGGCGGGGCGACACGACCGTGGCCAGCTCCGCCGACGGGACCGAGCTGTGGCGGACGGAGGTCCGCAGCACCAGCGTGCTGGTGCGGACCGCGCAGGTGGCGGTCGTCGTCGACGAGGGCCGGCGCGTGTACGGCCTGGACCTCGGGACGGGGGACGTGCTGTGGGTGCGGCCCGACCTCGTGGAGGGTCTCGACGCGATGGGGGCCTACGGGCCGAGGTTCGTCGACGCGGCTTTCACCGACGGGCGGCTGGCCGCGTTCGTCGTGCCGGACTACACCCAGGGCGACGTCGTGCACTGGGTAGCGCTCGACGCCGCCTCGGGCCGTCAGCTGTGGCAGGTCGAGCTCGGCGGCGACGGCTGGGGGGTCCAGCTCGCCGTCGCCGGCCGGCTCGTCCGGTGGTCACCGACCGAGGTCGTCGGTCTCGGCTGACGGGTCGTCCGCGTCGTTCACGTCGGTGTCGGCCGTGGTGTCGTCCGCGAGGACGAGGTAGACCTCGCGCCGTGCCTTGTCGAGCACTGCGGCGGCCGCCTCGGCCTGCGCCCGCGTGCCGGCGCGCGCGACCTGCTCGACGGCGCCGCCCAGGGCGCGCATCGCGTGGTGCAGCTCGTGTCCCTGGCGACGGGGGTCCTCCGCGACCTTCTGCCACGGGGTGCCGAGCTCGTCGCGGTGCTCCTCGACGTACGCGCGGCCGGAGTCGGTGAGCGACGCGAGGCGGCGTCCGCCGTCGTCGGCCACCGTGACGAGGCCCTCGTCCTGGAGCTGGGAGATGGCCGGGTAGACGGCGCCCGGGCTGGGACGCCAGCGGCCGTCGGTGCGCTCGGCGAGCTCGGTGATCACCTGGTAGCCGTGCATCGGCTGCTCGGCGAGGAGCAGCAGCAGGGCGGCGCGGATCTCACCGCGACCGGCGCGGCGGCCGCCGCCCCGGTGGCCGCGCGGGCCGAAGCCGGGGCCGAAGCCCGGGCCGGGAGGGAACCCGGGGCCGAAGCCGCCGGGGCCGGGGAAGTCGCCCCGCCGGCGGCGGTCGCCGCGCGGGCCGGGCTGCCGGTCGAAGGGGTGCCGGTCGAACGACCGGGGGTCGTAGGTGCGGGGGTCGAAAGACGTGTCTCGGGGGGTACGCATGAGCGGTGTCCTCACTGGTTCGGGATGGATGGTCGGTGTCACCCGGGGAGCGCCGGCGGCGCCTCGACCTCGGGCGGCGACGTATCCAAGATAGAACGCGATATATCTTTAAGCAAGCCTCCATCGACTGTGACGTGAGTCACTCCGGTTCCGGTTCGGTGACGGGCCCAGGAGAACGCGCGGAGGTGCGCCTACGTTGTTCGGCATGGAGGTGCTACTCGTCGCGGTGCTCGCGGCGGTCGTCGTCATCGCCGTCACCGCGCTGGCGCCCCGGGCCGGGGTCGCCGCACCGCTGGTCCTGGTGCTGATCGGCGTCGCCGTGAGCTTCGTCCCGGCCGTGAAGGCCATCGACATCGATCCCGAGATCATCCTCGTCGGGGTGCTGCCCGCGCTCCTGTACGCCGCGGCGGCCTCGTTCCCGTCGATGGACTTCCGCCGCGACTTCACGGCGATCGGCGGGATGGCCGTGCTGCTGGTCGTCATCACCGCGGTGCTGCTCGGGTTCGTCTTCTCGTGGGTGATCCCCGGCATCGGCCTCGCCGCCGGCATCGCGCTCGGCGCGATCGTCAGCCCCACGGACGCGGTCGCGACGTCGATCATCAAGAAGCTCGGGGCGCCGCAGCGCGTCGTCGTGATGCTCGAGGGCGAGGGGCTGCTCAACGACGCGACGTCCCTGGTGCTGCTGCGCTCCGCGATCGCCGCGACCGCGGCCAGCGTCAGCCTGTGGGGCGTGGTCGGCAGCTTCTTCAAGGCCGTCCTGCTCGCCGTCGTCATCGGCCTGGTCGTCGGGCGCCTCGGCCTGTGGGTCCGCGAACACCTGCGCCACGCGGCGCTCTCCACGGCCGTGTCGTTCGTCGTGCCCTTCGCCGCATACCTGCCGGCCGAGGAGCTGGACGCGTCGGGCATCGTCGCCGCCGTCGCGGCCGGCCTCGTCACCAGCACGCTCTCGGCGCGGCACCTCAGTCCCCAGGACCGGGTGGCGGAACGCATGAACTGGCGCACCATCGAGACCCTGCTCGAGGGCGGCCTGTTCCTCGCCATGGGCCTGGAGGTGTTCGGCCTGGTCCAGGACGTCCGCGAGGCGCACGGGTCGCTGTGGACGGCGGTCGGCGTCGCGGCGCTCGCGGCGGTCGTCGTCGTCGCGCTGCGGGCCCTGTTCGTGCTCCCGCTGCTGCGGTACCTCGCCGCCCGACGACGGCGGGCGGAGCAGGTCCGCGAGACCCTCGACCGGATGGAGCAGCGGGTCTCCGCGAAGCTCGACGAGCTCGCGGACCCGCACGGCATCATCACGCCCGACGCCGCGAAGGCCCTGGCGGCCGTGTGGACGCAGGGCGACCAGCGCGTGTGGGAGGCCGGCAACCCGCGTCGCCAGGTGCGGCGGGTGCAGCGGCGCGTCCAGCTCGAGGCCGAGAAGCGGAGGGCCTCGTCGGCGGGCGGTCTGTCCGACGACCAGAAGGAGCGGATCCGGCAGCGCCGCATCGATCGCGTCGCCGAGTTCCGCAAGCGGTTCACGCGCCGGATCGCCGATGTCGACTACCTGCTCGCCGCCCCGCTCGGGCCGAAGGAGGGCATGGTCATCGTGTGGGCCGGCATGCGCGGCGTCGTGACGCTGGCGGCGGCGCAGACCTTGCCCGACAAGTTCCCGGAACGCTCGCTGCTCGTCCTCATCGCGTTCGGCGTCGCGGCCGGCACGCTGCTGGTCCAGGGTGGCACGCTGCCGTGGGTGGTGCGCAGGCTCGGGCTGGCCGGGGTCACGTCGTCGCGGTTCGACGAGGGGACCCAGGGGCTGCGCGAGATCGTCGACGGCACCGCCCGCGATCTGCTCGACGACCCCGAGCTGCGCCGCAAGGACGGCACCCCCTACGCGCCGTACGTCGTGGAGCGCGTGCGGACCGTCGTCGTGCGCGAGCAGGCCGACCAGGACGAGGAGGAGGCGACGCCCGAGGAGCTGTCGGCCCAGTTCTTCGAGCTGCGCCTCGCGACGATCTCCGCGCAGCGCAGGGCCCTGCTCGAGGCCCGAGCCGTGGGGACCTACGACTCGGACCTGCTCAGCAGGGCCCTGGAGCAGCTCGACGCCGACCAGATCGCCGTCGAGATGCGCGGGCACCTCGACGGCTGATCCGGCCGGCTGACCTGGACGGTCGGTCAGGTCAGGACGACGAGATCTCGCTGCGCGCAGTCCGCCACAGGCCGCCGGCCAGCGGCGCGACCACCCAGATCAGCGAGGCCGTGACGAGCTGCGCCCACGCCTCGCCGGGCATCGCGGCGTCGGAGAGCAGCGGCGTGCTGGCGGTGCTGAGGTCGACCCAGGGCAGCACGTCGGCCATCCCCGGCACGAGGCTGCCCACGATGCTGAAGATCGTCGGTGCCATCAGGAGCGTGACGATGGCGGCGGGGGTGCTGCGCAGCAGGAGCCCGAAACCCACGCCCTGGGCCATGAACAGCACCACGGTGAGTGCCAGGTAGGCGAGACCGCGCGCCGTGAGGTCCCATGCCGGGTCGGCGTCGCGGAACGCGACCACGATCAGGTGGGCGAGCGCCGCGAGCCCGACCGTGAGCACGATCAGCGCGAGGCCGGAGCCGATCGCGGCCACCACCTTGGCCAGCCCGACGCGCGTGCGGCGCGGCTCGAGGGTGAACGTCACCAGGGCGGTGCGCTGCGACCACTCGGCGGTGGCGGCGAGCACGCCCACGATGGGCAGGAGCATCGCCATCGGCGTCGTCGTGGCGGTCACGTACGCGCCGAACGAGTGGTTGCCGCCGTTGACGAACATCATCACAGCGAGCACGCCGGCGGTGATGATCGCGATGACGGCCAGCATCCAGCGGCCTGCACGGGTGTCGAGCTGCTTGCGCCACTCGACGAGCGTGAGGGTCGCGAAGGACACCGGGCGGAGGTCGGCGCCAGGGCGGTTCGTACGGCTCGCGCGGGCGGCGCGGGTCGGGGTCGCGGTGGTCATGCCGACACCTCCATACGGGTCTGCTCGCGGGCGTCGTCGGCGGTGAGCTCGAGGAAGAGGTCCTCGAGGCCGCGGGAGTCGGCGGCACGCAGCTCGGCGAGCACCACGCCCGCGGCGGCGGCCGCGCGGCCGACGTCGATCGGCTCGGCGTCGACGGACAGCCCGCCGGTGGCGAGCTCCTCGACGCCGGCGCCGCCCTGGCGCAGCGCGTGGGCGAGCGCGACGTCGTCGGTGGAGCGGACGAACGCGCCGGCCTGGCGGAGCAGGTCGTCCTTGTGGCCCTCGGCGACGACGCGGCCGCGGCCGATGACGACGATCCGGTCGGCGACGGCCTCCATCTCGCGCAGCAGGTGGGAGGACAGCAGGACGGTGCCGCCGCGGCGGGCGAAGTCGTCCAGCAGGTCCCGCATCCAGCGGATGCCGGCGGGGTCGAGGCCGTTGGCCGGCTCGTCGAGGATCAGCACCTCGGGGTCGCCGAGCAGCGCGGACGCGAGGCCGAGCCGCTGCCGCATGCCGAGGGAGTACTGGCCCACGCGGCGGGCGGCCTCGCGCCCGGTGAGGCCCACCAGGTCGAGCGTGGTGTCGATGCGGCGGCGGTCGACGCCGGTCATGAGGGCGGCGAGGGTGAGGACCTCGCGGCCGGTCCGCCCGGAGTGCTGGGCGGCCGCGTCGAGCAGCACGCCCACGCGCCGGCCGGGGTTGGCGAGCGCCGTGAACGGCTTGCCGAGCACGCGGGCGGAGCCCGACGTGGCGGGGGTGAGGCCGCAGATCATGCGCATCGTCGTGGACTTGCCGGCGCCGTTGGGGCCGAGGAAGCCCGTCACGTGGCCGGGCTCGACGGTGAAAGACACGTCGTCCACGGCCACGGCCGGCCCGTATCTCTTGGTCAGGTGCTCCACGGTGATCATGGCTCCACCCTGCCCGGGCGCGGGCGGGCGCCGCGTCCGGCGAGGGGATGGTTCGTGTCCTCCTTCCGGAGGATGCGCGGCAGCCGCCCGGCGGATGCCCTCGGCGTGGCCGCTGCCTAGGCTCGACGTCGTGCCCACCGCCCCCGCCCGACCGTCCCGCGCCCGCCGCGTGTGGGGCGAGACGTGGCGCGTGCTGGTCGCCCTCCTCACCGGCCTGACGGTGATGGTCCTCGTGGCCTTTGAGGTGGACACCGGTCAGCGGGAGATGTCCGACGGCCAGTGGGCGCTGGACTTCCTCGTCGGCCTGGTCGGGCTGGGGCTGCTGCTCCTGCGGCGCAAGGCCCCCCTGACGATCGCGCTGGTGCTGTGCGTCGGCGCGACGGTCTCGTCCCTGGTGGTCGGCGCCGAGACCATCGCGGTGATCTCCCTGGCCACGACGCGGCGGTGGTGGAAGATCGCCGTCGTCGGTGTGGTTTTCGTGGCCGCGGGGCGGGTGCACAGCACGCTGCACCCCTACGTCGCCCCGGAGTCCTACGACCGGTGGATCGAGCTCGTCGGCGGTGCGGTCATGTACGCCCTGTTCGTGTGGATCGGCGCGTACATCGGGCTGCGCCGGGAGCATCTCGCGTCGCTGCGGGAGCGGGCCGAGACGGCGGAACGGGAGCAGGCCAGCCGCGTCGCGCAGGCGCAGACGGCGGAGCGCACGCGCATCGCCCGCGAGATGCACGACGTGCTCGCGCACCGCATCTCGCTGGTCGCGATGCACGCGGGCGCCCTGGCCTACCGCACGGACCTCCCGCCGGAGAAGGTCGCGGAGACCGCCGGCGTCGTGCGGGACAACGCGCACGCCGCGCTCACCGAGTTGCGGGAGGTGCTGGGGGTGCTGCGCGACCCGCTCGACGGGGACGGGGTCGCGCCGCCCGAGCCGCCGCAGCCGTCGCTCGCCGACCTCGCCGAGCTGTTCGCCGAGGCCCGCGCGAACGGGGCCGACGTGCGGGTGGACGGGATCGAGGACCTGGGCGAGAGGACCGCGGGGCTCGGGGAGGCGGTCAGCCGGCACGCCTACCGCATCGTGCAGGAGGGGCTGACGAACGCGCGCAAGCATGCCCCGTGGGCTCCGGTGGCCGTCTCCGTGTCGGGCGCGCCGGGCGAGGGGCTGACGATCGTGGTGCGCAACCCGGTGCGCAGCGTCGGGCCCCTGCCCGAGGCCCCCGCGCCACCGCCGTCGGGCCTCGGCCTGGTGGGGCTCACGGAGCGGGTCGAGCTCGTGGGCGGACGCCTGACCTACGGCACGACGGCGGACGCGGCGTCGCGCGACGGGCGCGCCGCGGCGTTCGTGCTCGAGGCCTGGCTACCGTGGGCGGCGTGACGGGTGAGGTGGACGGCGTGAGCGGGAAGACGCGGGTGGTGCTGGTCGACGACGACGCGCTGGTGCGGTCGGGCCTGACGCTCATCCTGGGCGGCGACGCGGACCTGGAGGTCGTCGCGACGGCGTCGGACGGGCTCGAGGCGCTGGACGTCGTGGCGCGCGAGCGGCCCGACGTCGTCCTCATGGACATCCGCATGCCCCGCCTGGACGGCATCGAGGCGACGCGCCGGCTCCGGTCGGTGCCCCACGCTCGCGTCATCGTGCTCACCACGTTCGACGCCGACGACATGATCGTGGAGGCCCTGCGGGCCGGGGCCGCGGGCTTCCTGCTCAAGGACACCCCGCCCGACCGCCTGGTCGCGGCCGTCCGGGCGGCTGCGGCGGGCGAGCCGACGCTGTCGCCCCGCGTCGCGGAGCAGCTCATCGCCCGCGTCACCGACCGCTCCGCCCCCGACGGCCGCCGTGCCGCCGCCGCGCGGCTGGGGACGCTGACGGACCGCGAGCGCGACGTCGCCGTCGCCCTCGGTCGCGGGCTGTCCAACGCGGAGATCGCCGCCGAGCTCTACATGAGCGTCCCGACCGTGAAGACCCACGTGTCGCGCATCCTCACCAAGCTGGACGCCGCCAACCGCGTGCAGGCCGCCATCGTCGTGCACGACGCGGGGCTCGCCACCGGCTGAGCGGCTCCCGCCCGACCTGCGTCGGCGTGTCGCACACGTCGGCGCGTCGTCACGCCGTGACGCTGGCGAGGCTGGTGTCACCAGGGCGAGCGTGACACAGGGGCCTCCGTGAGCAGGTCGGAGACCCGGCACCCGTAGAGGACGGCGATCCGCCCGATCTCGTCCAGGGACCACGGCACCCGCCCGGTGTACCGGGCGGAGATCGCCGAGCGGGAGCGCCCGAGCACCATCGCGAGGTCCTGCTGCAGCATCCCTCGCCTGGCGGTCTCGAACCGGACCGCCCCGGCCGCGACGGCGGCGAGGCCGTCCGGTGACACCCGCGGGGCGCGGCCCTTGCGGTGCCTCGGGGCTCCTGGCCCGCCCTCGGCGTCGTCGTCCTCGGGCTCGGTGCTCCAGGACATCACGTTGTTCCAGCAGGTGCTCATGCCACCGATGCTGGCGGACCGGGGCGTCTGCGGACGCCCGTCGTCCACAGGCCTCAGGCGGCCAGCCGCTCCCGCAGCCAGGAGATGTCGGGGCCCATGTCGCCGTGCGTCTCGCACACGACAGGCGCGCCGGCGGCGGCGATGACGCCCACGAGCAGCTCGGGAGGGATGTTCCCGTCGCCGAAGTGCGCGTGGCGGTCGGCGCCGGAGCCTGCCGTGTCGCGGGAGTCGTTGGCGTGCACCAGGTCGATGCGGCCGGTGATCGCGCGGATGTCATCGGCGGCGGTCGCGAGGTCGATGCCCCCGGCCCAGGCGTGGCAGGTGTCGAGGGTGAAGCCGACGTTCTCGGCCCCGTTCGCCCGCATCACCGCGGCCCAGAGCATCTCCAGGCGGTCGAGGCGGCGCGCCATCGAGAAGTCGCCGCCCGCGGTGTTCTCGATGAGGACCGGCACGTCGGTCTCGAGCGCGTCGATCGCCTTGCGCCAGTTGTCGAAGCCGACGTCCGGGTCGTCCTTCGCGATGACGTGCCCGCCGTGCACGACGACGCCCTTCGCCCCGATCGCCTCGGCCCCGGTCATGATCTGCTGCAGCAGCTTGCGGCTGGGGATCCGGATGCGGTTGTTGGTGGACGCGACGTTGATGACGTACGGCGCGTGCACGTAGACGTCGACCCCCGCGGCCGTCGTCTCCTCGCGGAACGCGTCGGCGCCGCCGGGATAGTCGAGCGGCGGCACCTTCCACGCCTGCGGGTCGGAGAGGAACACCTGGACCACCTCGGCCCCGATGCCCTTCGCCTCCGCCACCGCGTCCTGCAGCCCGACGTGCGCACCGATCTTCACGCTCATGGGACTCACCCTAGGGCCCGGCCCCGACGCCCCGCCCGGCGCCGCTAGCATGCACGCACGACGGCGGGTCCGACCGCCTGGGCCGGCACGATCTGAGGACGGACCGATGAGACTCGACGCATTCGACCCGGGAGGCTTCGAGCCGCCCGCCGAGGACATGTTCGTGGACGTCGTCGGTCCGGGCGACCTGGCCGGCGGCGGGTTCGGCGGGTTCTTCGGCTTCGTCCTCGTCGTGGGTGTCCTCGTGGCGGTCGTGAGCGTCGTGATGGCCGCGCGACGGGCCAAGAAGCTCCATGACGCCGGGATCGACCCGCTCGACCCGGAGACCGACCTGCAGGTGCGGATGGCGCGCAGCCGCGCGATGGCACCCGCGCCGCGCGACGCCGGCGGCGGGGACCGACGGCCCGTCGCCGAGCGGCTCGCGGAGGTCGACCGCCTGCACGCCGAGGGCACCATCACGTCGGTCGAGCGCGACGCCGCGCGGGCCAGGATCCTCGGCGCGCTCTGACGGTCGTAGGCTGGCCCACCATGAGCACCACGCCGCCGCTCGCGTACGTCATCGCAGGGTCCGAGGCCACGGGAGGGGCCGGGATCCAGGCCGACCTCAAGACCTTCCAGCAGCTCGGCACCTACGGGGTGGGGACGCTGACCTGCATCGTCTCCTTCGACCCGAAGCACGACTGGGGGCACCGGTTCGTGCCCGTCGAACCGCAGGTCATCGCGGACCAGTTCGAGGCCGCGACGTCGACCCACGCGCTGGACGTCGTGAAGATCGGGATGCTCGGCACGCCCGCGACGATCGACGTCGTCGCCCGCTCGCTGGAGACGCAGCCGTGGCGCCACGTCGTGCTCGACCCGGTGCTGATCTGCAAGGGCCAGGAGCCGGGCGCCGCCCTCGACACCGACACCGCGCTGCGCGAGCGCGTGCTGCCGCTGGCCACCGTCGTGACGCCCAACCTGTTCGAGGCCAAGACGCTCGCCGAGATGGACGAGATCACCTCGGTCGAGGAGCTCACCGAGGCCGCGCGCCGCATCCACGCCCGCCTGGGCGACGGCCACGGGCGCCGGTACGTCGTCGCGAAGGGCGGCGTCGAGCTGCCCGGCCCGGACGCCGTCGACGTCCTGTTCGACGGCGAGGAGGTCACCGTCTTCGCCACGCCCAAGGTGGGCGAGGAGCGCGTCTCCGGCGCCGGCTGCACGTTCGCCGCGGCCATCACCGCGGAGCTCGCCAAGGGCGCCGACGTCCACACCGCGGTCCGGGTCGCGAAGGACATGGTGACGCAGGGCATCGAGGCGCGCGTCGAGGCCCGCACGCCGTTCGACACCGTGTGGCAGGGCGCGTACGCCTCCTGACGACCTGAGGAAGGAGCCGCCGTGACCGTCGACGAGGACGTGCACGCGGGCGGGCACCGCACGCACGAGGTCACCAACCAGCCGCCGGAGCGGGTGGACGTCAACGAGTACCTCGACTTCCCGGTGCTGCGCGACGCCGTGCACGCCTTCGGCGGCGGCTGGGGCGAGGAGCGGCTCGTCGAGGCGGGCGCGCACGTCGGGAGCGCGGCGTTCCAGCGGGCCGCGGAGCTCGCGAACACGCACGAGCCGGTGCTGCGCACCCACGACCGGCGGGGCCGGCGAATCGACGAGGTCGAGTACCACCCCGCGTACCACGAGGTGATCTCCGCGGCCGTGTCCCGCGGCGCGCACACGAGCGCCTGGGCCGACCCGCGGCCGGGGGCGGACGTCGTCCGCGGCGCCCTCTTCTCCCTGTTCGGCCAGGTCGAGCCCGGCCACGCCTGCCCGGTGTCGATGACGCACGCCGCCGTCCCGAGCCTGCGGCACGCGCCCGACCTGGCGGCGCTGTGGGAGCCGCGGCTGCTCGCCACCGGGTACGACGGCGCGCTCGCGGCGCCCGGCACCAAGCCCGGCGCGCTCGTCGGCATGGCGATGACCGAGAAGCAGGGCGGCAGCGACGTGCGCGCCAACACGACGCGCGCCGTGCCCGCCGGGGACGGCACGCACGTCCTCACCGGGCACAAGTGGTTCTGCTCGGCGCCGATGTCGGACGCGTTCCTCGTGCTCGCGCAGGCGCCGGACGGCCAGTCCTGCTTCCTCGTGCCGCGCGTGCTCGAGGACGGCGGCCGCAACGTCTTCCGCCTCCAGCGGCTCAAGGACAAGCTCGGCAACCGGTCCAACGCATCGGCCGAGATCGAGCTGGACGGCACGGTCGGGCACCTGGTGGGAGAGCCGGGCCGAGGCGTGCGCACGATCATCGAGATGGTGCAGCGCACCCGCCTCGACTGCGTGCACGGCAGCGCGGCCGGGATGCGCCAGGGCGTCGCCGAGGCGCTGTGGCACGCGCGGCACCGGACGGCGTTCGGCGCCGCCCTCGTGGACCAGCCCGCGATGACGGCGGTGCTCGCGGACCTCGCGCTCGAGTCCGAGGCCGCCACCCTCACCTCGATGCGGCTCGCCGCGGCGCACCACGTCGGCCCCGCCGGCGACGAGGGCGAGCGGGCGTTCCGCCGCCTGGCCACCGCCGTCGCGAAGTACTGGGTGTGCAAGCGCGGACCGCACCACGCCTACGAGGCGATGGAGTGCCTCGGCGGCAACGGGTACACCGAGGCGTTCCCGCTGGCCCGGCGCTACCGCGAGCAGCCGGTCATGGCGATCTGGGAGGGCTCGGGCAACGTCGTCGCCCTCGACGTGCTGCGCGCCATCACGCGCGAGCCGGAGTCCCTGGCGGCCGTCGACGGCGAGCTCGCGCTCGCGGCCGGAGCCCACCCCGACCTCGACGCGCACCTCGCCGCGACCCGCGCGCTGCTCACGGACCTCGCCGGCGCGGACCCCGCCGAGCAGCAGGCGTCCGCGCGGCGGCTCGTCGAGGCCCTCGCCGTCGGGCTGCAGGCGTCGCTCATGGTGCGGTACGCGCCGACGGTCTCCGCCGACGCGTTCGTCGCCGCCCGGCTCGGGGACGGTCGCGGCCACGGCTACGGCGTCCTGCCGCGGGGCACCGACACCGCCACGATCCTGCGGCGGCACGCCGGCCCCTGACGGGGGTCAGGTGGTGGGGGTGGCCGATGTCAGCGTCCGCGCCCACGGACGCGAACATCTCCCGCAGCAGCTCCGCACGGCGCGTGCCCTGCGACGGCCGGGTCGCGTTGTAGTCGTACAGCAGCTCCAGGGCCTGGGTCTCCGCGGCGAGGTCGCTCTCGTTGGGGTCGCAGATCAGGCCGGCGGCCATGCGTTCGCGGTTGTCCACGGGCGAGAGTCGAGCAGGTCCGCCCACCCCCGCACCGCACGCCCGGCCCCGACCGGCGAGAATCGGGCCACCGACGGAAGGGCGACGACGATGCAGGGGTACGTGCTCAGGCGCTACGGCCACCCGGGCGTGATGGAGCTGCGCGAGGTGCCGCGTCCGGTCGCGGGGCCGGGCGAGGTATTGGTCCGGGTGCGGGCGGCGGGCCTGAACCCGATCGACCACAAGACGCGCGACGGCGGCCTGCGCGTGATCACCCGGCTCCGGCTCCCGCTGGTCGCGGGCAGCGAGCTCGCCGGGCAGGTGGCGGCAGTCGGCCCGGGTGTCACGCGGTTCGCCGTGGGGGACCGCGTCTTCGCGCGGGTCGACAAGCGGCGGCTGGGCGCGTTCGCGGAGTACACGGCCGTCGCGGAGCACCTGGTGGCGGCGATGCCCGAGTCGCTCGGCTTCGCCGAGGCCGCCTCGCTGCCGCTGGCCGGGCTCACCGCGCTGCAGGCCCTGCGCGACGAGCTGAGGGTGGCCCCCGGCGACCGGGTGCTCGTCACCGGCGGCGCGGGCGGCGTCGGCACCCTCGCGATCCAGCTCGCGGTCTGGCTCGGCGCGGAGGTGACGACGACGGCGTCCGTGCGGGGCGCGGCGCTGGTGCGCTCGCTCGGCGTCACGCGGGTGGTGGACTACCGCGCCGAGCGCTTCGCCGACGTCCTGAGCGACTACGACGGCGCGTTCGACCTCACCGGCGGGCAGGACCTCACGGACGCCTTCGCGATCCTGAGGCCGGGCCGGACGGTCGTCTCCGTCGCCGGCCTCCCGGACGCGACGACGGCCCGCGTCGACCTGGACGCCGGACCTCTCAAGGCGGCCCTCCTGTGGGCGGCGAGCACTGCGATCCGACGCCGGGCGCGGCGCGCGGGGGTGCGCTACCGCTACCTCTTCATGCACCCGAGCGGCGCGGACCTCGCCACGCTGGCCGAGCTCGTCGACGGCGGCCACCTGCGCCCCGTCGTCGACCGCACGTATCCCTTCGTCGACGTCGCCCGTGCGTTCGCCTACCTCGAGCAGGGCCGCGCCAAGGGCAAGGTCGTCGTAGAGCTCCCGGGCGACTGACCGGGGCGCCTCAGGCGAGCCGCGCGACGAGGCAGGGCCCGCCCTCGTAGATGCCGCCGTCGACGGCGAGCGCGCGGCCGTCGGCGTAGGAGAGCGGCTCGGTGATGTCCGTGGACGCACGGCCGACCATCTCGGCGACGATGCTGTGCCCGTGCACGACCCGGTCGCCTCCCAGGTGGTCCAGCAGCTCGCGTGCGGCCCGCGGGCCGTCCTCGCCGCGGAAGGCCGCACGGGAGGTGAGGCCGCGCCACGTCTCCCACCACACGGCGAGGTCGTCGCTCGCCAGCCGGTCCCGACCGGCGGCGTTGAGGTTCTCGAGCGTCCGGCCCCACCCGAGATAGGCGAGGGTGTCGGAGTGCACCAGGAGCGCGTCGGCGTCGTGCGCCGCCAGCGGCAGGGAGGACAGCCACGCGACGTGCTCGTCGGTGAGCCGCGCCTGGTCGCTGTCGAGCCCGCCGTTGCGGGCCCACGACCGTGCGAAGCTCCGCTCGGGCTCGCCGGGCGGTCGGATCGTCGTCGCCCCGAACCGCCGCATCCCGAGGGCCAGCACCTCGTGGTTGCCCAGGAGCGCTCCGACGGCGCCCTCGGACTCGTCGACGAGCCGCCGCACGAGGTCGATGACGCCGACGCCGTCCGGCCCGCGGTCCAGGTAGTCCCCGAGGAACCAGAGCCGGGCGTCGTGGCCGGCCCACCGGCCGTCGGCGTCGGTGAGCCCTTCGGCGGCCAGGGCCCGCACCAGGACGTCGGGGTGGCCGTGCACGTCGCTGACCGCGTACACCCTCGTCATCTGCCGTTCCCTTCGTCCGTCGTCCGGCCGCCGGTGCCGGCCCGGGGCGCTGCACACCGGGGACGACCCTAGCCGCGCCCGCGTGGGGGTCCTGAGCGCGGCCTCGGCCCGGACGGACCGGAAAAGCACTGCCGGAGGGGCGGCGTCACTTGCGACCCTGGGCGCATGACGACCCCCGCACCCATCGATCTGGACACCTGGCCCCGCCGGCAGCACTTCGCGCACTACCGCGCGTCGCCGTGCACGTACGCGATGACGGTGGAGCTGGACGCCACGGCGTTCGCCGCGGCGCTGCGCGCGTCGTCGCGCAGGACGTACCTCGCGCAGGTCTGGGCGCTGGCGACGGTCGTCAACCGGCACGACGAGTTCCGCATGGTCCTCACGGACGACGGCGCGCCCGCCGTCTGGCCGGTGGTGCACCCGGCGTTCACGGTGTTCCACGGGGAACCCGAGACGTTCTCGTGCGTCTGGGCGTCCTACGACGCCGACTTCGGCGCGTTCCACGACGCCGCGACCGCGGTGCTGGCCGAGCACGGGCACTCGACGGACCTCTTCCCGCAGGGCCCGCCGCCGCCGAACGCGTTCGACGTGTCCAGCCTGCCGTGGGCGTCGTTCACGGGGTTCACGCTGAACATCCGGGACGCCTGGAACCATCTCGCGCCGATCGTCACGCTCGGCCGGTACGTCGAGCGGGACGGCCGGGTGCTCCTGCCGCTGGCCGTGCAGGTGCACCACGCCGCCGCGGACGGCTTCCACACGGCGCGGCTGGTGAACGAGGTGCAGGCTCTCCTCGACGACCCGTCCTGGGTGGGCTGAGCCACAGTCGCGGGGTCACCTGCCGGACGGTTCGACGCCCGGACGGCGAGACGGCTTACCCTCTAGTCCCGTGAGCGAGAACCTGGGATCCACCGGCTCGATCGAACGCGTGGTGGCACGCCACGAGATGCCCGACCCCTTGCGGGACGACATCCGCCTGCTCGGTGGGCTGCTCGGCACCGTGCTGAAGGAGGCGGGCGGTCAGAGCCTGCTCGACGACGTCGAGCGTCTCCGCGGCCTGACGATCCGCGCCTACGGGGCGGACGACGGCGGCGCGACGCTGGCGGAGGCGGCCGAGGTCGTGGCCGGCTTCACGCCGGAGCGCGCGGAGCAGGTCGCGCGGGCCTTCACCTGCTACTTCCACCTGGCGAACCTCGCCGAGGAGTACCACCGCGTCCGCGTGCTGCGGGCGCGCGAGTCCGACGCCGCGTCCGGCGTCGTCATCGAGGACTCCCTGCCGCAGGCCTTCACGCAGCTCGCGGAGGAGGTCGGCCGCGACGAGGCGCTGCGGCGCCTGGGCGAGATCGAGTTCCGCCCGGTCCTCACCGCGCACCCCACCGAGGCCCGGCGTCGCGCCGTCTCGGGGGCCGTCCGGCGTATCTCCTCGCTGGTCGCCGACCGCGACACCATGCGCCCCGGCGGCACCACGCTCGCCGAGAACGAGCGCCGCCTGCTCGCCGAGATCGACACCATGTGGCGCACGTCGCCCATCCGCGCGCACAAGCCGTCCGTGCTGGACGAGGTGAAGACCGCGATGGGCGTCTTCGACGCCACGATGTTCTCCACCTTCCCCGAGGTGTACCGCCGCCTGGACGACTGGCTGCTCGACGGCGAGGCCGGCAGCGTCCCGCCCGTCGCGCGCCCGTTCGTCCACCTCGGCTCCTGGATCGGCGGCGACCGCGACGGCAACCCGAACGTCACCTCCGAGGTCACCCGCCAGGCCGCGACCCTCGCCGCCGAGCACGCGCTCGGCGCGCTCGAGAAGGCCGCCGTCGAGACCGGCCGCAAGCTCACGCTGGACGAGGAGGGCACGCCGTCGTCGGCGGAGCTCAAGGCGCTGTGGCAGCGGATGCGCCAGCTCTCCGACGAGCTGGTGACCCGCGCCGCGGCCGACTCGCCGAACGAGCCGCACCGGGCCGCCGTCCTCGCGATCGCCGGCCGCGTCGCCGCCACCCGGCGCCGCGACGCCGACCTCGGGTACCGCGAGCCGGAGGAGCTCGTCGCCGACCTGGAGGTCGTGCAGCGCTCCCTCGTCGAGGCGGGCGCCCCGCGTGCCGCCTACGGCGACCTGCAGAAGCTCGTGTGGCAGGTGCAGACCTTCGGGTTCCACCTCGCCGAGCTGGAGGTGCGCCAGCACTCGCAGGTGCACGCCGCCGCCCTCGCCGAGATCGACGAGAAGGGCGTCCACGGCGACCTCTCCGAGCGCACGGTCGAGGTGCTCGACACCTACCGCGCCCTCGGCGCCGTGCAGAAGCGGTTCGGCATCCGCGCCGCCCGCCGCTACATCGTGTCGTTCACGCAGGCGCCCGAGCACCTGGCCGCCGTCTACCGGCTCGCCGCGCTCGCCTTCGAGGGCAGCGACGACGCCCCCGTCGTCGACGCCGTCCCGCTCTTCGAGACCTTCGACGACCTGGAGAACTCGGTCGACATCCTCGAGGCGATGCTGGAGTTCCCCGAGGTGCAGCGCCGCCTCGCGGAGAACGGTCGGCGCGTCGAGGTCATGCTCGGCTACTCCGACTCGTCGAAGGACGTCGGCCCGGTCGCCGCGACGCTCGCCCTGCACAAGGCGCAGTCGCGCATCGCCGAGTGGGCGCAGCGCCACGACATCACGCTGACCCAGTTCCACGGCCGCGGCGGCTCGCTCGGCCGCGGCGGCGGTCCGGCCAACCGCGCGGTGCTCGCCCAGCCGCCGCACTCGGTGGACGGCCGGTTCAAGCTCACCGAGCAGGGCGAGGTCATCCTCGCCCGCTACGGCGACCCGACGATCGCCGCGCGGCACATCGAGCAGGTCGCCGCGGCGACGCTGCTCGCCTCGGCCCCGACGGTGGAGAAGCGCAACGCCGACGCCCGGGAGCGGTTCGCGCCCCTGGCCGCCGCGCTCGACGAGACGTCGCGTGCCGCGTTCCACGGCCTCGTGAAGTCCGAGGGCTTCCCCCAGTGGTTCTCGCAGGTGACGCCGCTGGAGGAGGTCGGCCTGCTGCCGATCGGCTCCCGCCCCGCCAAGCGCGGCCTGTCGGTCAACTCGCTCGACGACCTGCGCGCCATCCCCTGGGTGTTCTCCTGGTCGCAGGCGCGCATCAACCTCGCGGGCTGGTTCGGCCTCGGCACGGCGCTGCGCTCGGCCGGCGAGCAGCCGGGCGGGCTCGAGGAGCTGCAGGCCGCGTACCGCGAGTGGCCCCTGTTCACCACGCTGCTCGACACCGTGGAGATGGGCCTCGCCAAGACGCAGGAGGACATCGCCGCGCAGTACCTGGCGCTCGGCGACCGGGACGACCTCGCCGAGCTCGTGCTCGGCGAGCTGCGGCTCACCCGCGAGTGGGTGCTGCGGGTGACGGGCAACGAGTGGCCGCTCGCCAACCGCCGCGTCCTCGGCCGCGCCGTGCAGCTGCGCTCCCCGTACGTCGACGCGCTGTCGCTGCTCCAGGTCCGCGCCCTGCGCGCGCTGCGCAGCCAGGGCGTCAGCGAGGGCCTCACCGTGGACGACGGCGAGTGGGTGGACGGCGGCCACAAGGACCGCTGGCAGCACCTGCTGCTGCTCACCGTGAACGGAATCTCCGCCGGCCTGCAGAACACGGGCTGACCCGCCCACAACGCTCTAGGGTGACCGGTCATGAGCCTGGTGACGTTCAAGGACCTGTGCGTCGACGCCGTCGACGCGGCCGCGCTGGGGGAGTTCTGGGCCCGCACGCTGGGATTGCGCGTGGAGCCGCTCGACGGCGGTGACGTCGTCCTGCGCGACCCGGGCCCGGACCCCGTCCAGGCGCGGACGATCTGGGTCAACACCGTGCCGGAGCCGAAGACGGTGAAGCACCGCGTGCACCCGGACGTGCGGGCCCGGTCGCTCGACGAGTTCCCCGACCGGCCGCGGCTGTCCGAGCCCGGGCGGTTCCACTACACGACCCTGGCCGACCCCGAGAGCGGCGAGCTCTGCGTCTTCACCTACGACGAGGTGCCGGACTACCGGCTCAAGGACATCGTCGTCGACTGCGCCGACTACCGGACGGTCGCCGCGTTCTGGCACGAGCTGCTGGGCGGCACGCTCACCCAGGACGACGCCATGGACTACGCCTACCTCGACGAGGGCGCGGGAGTCCCGTTCGAGTCGTTCGACTTCGTGCCCGTGCCCGAGCCGAAGACGGTCAAGAACCGCTGGCACTGGGACGTGACCCTGGACGACGGCGTGACGCTCGACGACCTCGTCGCCCGCGGCGCGCGGGTGCTGCGCGCGCAGGACGACGAGATCAGCTGGACCGTCATGGCCGACCCCGAGGGCAACGAGTTCTGCGTCTTCCAGCCCTGACCGCTCACGACGTCCAGGCCGGGGTTCGGCTCAGGGGCGGGCGGCGAGCGCCGCGAGCACGCGGTCCACGCTGGACCGGATGCCCCACCGCTCGGCGAGGGCGTCCAGCGCCTCCGGGTCCTTCGGCTCCCGCGGCAGAGCGTCGTCGACCTCGCCGACGGGGGCGTCGTGCGCGACCTGCACCACCGTGGGCGCGACGTCGAGGTAGGCGGCGGCGTCGAGCAGCTTCTGCCGCTGGGTCGGGGTGATCCCCTTCGCGCCGTGCTCCGCCGCGGAGCGCAGCCCGGCCAGGTCGCCGAACGCGGCGAGCAGCTTGGCCGCCGTCTTCTCGCCGATGCCGGGCACGCCGGGCAGGCCGTCGGACGGGTCGCCGCGCAGCGTCGCCATGTCGGCGTACGCCTGTCCGCTCGGCACGCCGTACTTCTCCGCGAGCCTCGCCTGGTCGACGACGTCGGGGTCGCGCACACCGCGCGCCGGGTACAGCACGCGCACGCCGGCCGTGTCGTCGACGAGCTGGAACAGGTCGCGGTCGCCGGTGACGATGTCGACGCTCGCGGGCATCACCAGCCCGACGGCGCCGGCCACGGGCAGCGCGGTCGCGGCGCTGCGCGCCACCTCGCGGGTGACGAGGGTGCCGATGACGTCGTCGGCCTCGAAGCCGGGCGCCCCGACGCGGGCGATGCCGAGCGCGGCCAGCACGTCGACGATCACGGGGACCTGCGGCGTGAGGGCGTCGGGCACCTCCTCGACGTCCGGCTCGCCGGCGGGCGTGACGGCGGCGACCCGGTGCTCCTTGTACGACCCGATCGCCTCGACGCGGAACGCGGGCCGCCAGTCCTCGTCCCAGCACGCGACCAGCCGGTCCGGCCCGTGCTCGGTGACGAGGAAGGCGATCATGTCCACAAGGCCGCGCACCGCGTTGACGGGCTTGCCGTCGGGGGAGCGCAGCGAGTCGGGCAGGCCGTAGAAGGCGCGGAAGTACAGGCTCGCGGAGTCCAGCAGCATGAGGCTCACCGGGTCAGCGTGCCACAGGCCCCTGACCCCGGGCCTACGACGGCTCAGAGCTGCCGGCCGACCAGGACGCCGAGGCCGATGCCGACGACGACGGCGCCGAGCGTGAGCGCCATCGTGCCGAGTGCGTTGGCCACGGCCAGCCGCCGGCGCCCGGAGCGGGCAAGGCGCACGGTCTCGACCATCGCCGTCGAGAAGGTGGTGTAGCCGCCGCAGAACCCGGTCGCGACGCCGAGGCGCCAGGGCTCGAGGTACGCCGGGTCGCCGGCGCCGAGCAGCACCCCGCTGACCAGGCCGATGAGCAGCGAGCCGGACACGTTCACCACGACCGTGGCCCACGGGAACGCGGCGCCGGGCGTCCGTGCCCGCACCGCGCCGTCGACGACGAACCGGGCGGCGGCACCGAGCCCGCCCGCCACGGCCACCAGCAGCATGGTCGCCACGGTGCTCATCGGGCCCTCCCGCCCGCGCCTCGGCCCGAGCCGAGCAGGACGCCGGCGAGGCAGGCGAGATACCCGAGCACCAGGGTGCCGCCCGCGTACGCGAGCCCCTGCGCCAAGGCGCCGGCGGCCAGCAGCCGCTCCGTCTCGAGCGCGAGCGACGAGAACGTGGTGAAGCCGCCCAGCACGCCGGTGCCGACGGCGAGCCGCACCCGCTGCACGGCCGGCGTCTCCGGCCCTTGGGCGGCCAAGGACTCGAGCAGCCAGCCCAGCACGAACGCGCCGAGCACGTTGGCGGCGAGCGTCGCGACCGGCCACCCGTCGACGGCGGGCCAGGCCTGCGAGAGCCCGAACCGGGCGGCCGTGCCGACGGCGCCGCCGGCCGCGACCAGCACGACCAGACCGGG
Organism: Isoptericola sp. NPDC019482; assembly: GCF_040632295.1. Lineage (NCBI taxonomy): Bacteria > Bacillati > Actinomycetota > Actinomycetes > Micrococcales > Promicromonosporaceae > Isoptericola > Isoptericola sp. NPDC019482. The sequence goes on along the minus strand of NZ_JBEYBQ010000014.1, from coordinate 36,550 downwards.
CCGCCGATGGGCCGGGCGCACGCGCGCGGGCGGGCCGCCCGCCGTCACGAGGGGTCGCCCGCGTGCCGGTCGGGCAGCACGACCACCGGCCGCGGCTGGTCGTGGATCAGATGCCCCGCGACGGTGCCGCCGACGACGTGCGTGGCCCAGCCGCGCACGCCGGGGCGCCGCGCACCCACGACGATGAGCACGGCGTCGTGGGCGGCCGCGAGCCGCGCCAGCTCCGCGGCCGGGTCGCCGGCGGTGAGCTCGAGGCGCCAGCTCACCGGGCTGTCGGCCAGGGCGGCGGCGACGGCGTCGCGCAGGTCGTCGGTGTCGGCGGCGGGCCCGGCGTCGGGGTCCAACGGCACGACGCCGCCGGACGGCTCGCGCACCGACGCCTCGTCCACCGCCACGCACACCAGCTCGGTGCCGAGCGCGGACGCCAGGTCCGCGGCACGCCGGGGCACGCTGGGGTGGCGGTCGTGGGGCACGCCCACCAGCACCGGACCGGTCATCTCGTCATCGTAGGCATGGTAGGCATCGTCGCAGCCAGCGCCGCGGTCAGGGCGTCCGGTCGAGCACCGGCAGGCCGTCGTCGTCCAGGCGCTCCCGGTCGTCCGAGCGCACGCCGAGCAGCTTCGCCATCGGTGTGCCCGTGAACCCGTAGACGATCGCGGTGAGCAGCACGACGCCGAAGATCACCGGGACGAGCTGGGGGAACGGCTCCCCGGCGTCGTCGAACCGCAGGGAGAAGACCGACGCGGTCGAGGCGGCGACGATGCCGCGCGGCGCCATCCAGCCGATCATCGCCCGGTCGGACCATCTCAGGTCGGTGCCGAGGGTCGAGAGGGCGGCCACCATCGGGCGCAGCACCAGCACGAGTGCCGCGACGATGAGGATGGTGGGCAGCGCGTACCTGGCCAGGGCGTCCAGGTCGATGCGCGCGGACAGCACGACGAACAGCACGCCGATGAGCAGCAGGCCGATGTGGGTGCCGAACTCGTGCAGGGGCTCCGTACGCGCGACCCGCTGGTTCGCGAGGGCGGCGCCGAGCGCGGTCGTGGCGAACAGGCCCGCCTCGTCGTGCAGGCCCTCGGCGACCGCGTAGGCGCCGAGGGCGAACGCGAACGCGAGCACGACCTCGGTCTCCTTGGGCACCCGACCGAACCGGATCAGCAGCCCGAGCAGGACGGCGGCCACGAAGCCGACCAGCAGGCCCCAGCCGCCCGTCTCGAGCAGGCTGACGGGCTCGGCGTGGAGCACGACGTTCGCCACCGCGAGCGCCACGGTGGCCCCGATGGGGTCGATGAAGATGCCCTCGAAGGCGAGCACGGACTCCACGGGCTGGCGGGGCCGGATGATGGCGAGCAGCGGCCCGACGACGGTCGGCCCGGACACGATGAGGATGGCGCCGACCACGGCCGCCCGCCCCCACGTCACGTCGAGGAACAGGTACGCGACGGCGGTGGCGCCGAGGCCGGTGACGAGGGCGCCGGTGGTCACGAGCCCGAGCACGGGGCGCCGCGCGCCGCCGCGCAGGCGCCCGAAGTCCAGCTTCAGCGACTCCTCGAAGAGCAGCAGGCCGACCGCCATGGACACGAGCGGGAAGAGCGCGTCGCCGAACACCTCGTCCGGGTCGAGCCAGCCGAGGACCGGGCCGACGAGCAGGCCGAGCACGAGGAGCAGCAGGATGGAGGGCACCCGCAGCGCCCGGGCCGCGACCTGCCCGGCCACGCCCAGCGCGACGACGAGCGCGATGCCACCGACGAGATCCACGCTCACTCCTCAGCGCCGTCGCGCCGCCGGGCCTCCGCCTCGCGGGCGGCGCGCTCGCCGGCCTCGAGGTTGCGGCGTCGTCGCGACGACCACACGCCCTCGCCGCGGCCGGACGGCTGGTCGGGGTCGTGCAGCAGCGACGAGTCGACGAGCTCGTGCCGCTGCAGGTAGGTGTTCCCGAGGGCCTGCACGGTCGCGAGGATCGGCAGGGCGAGGAACGCGCCGAGCGCGCCGAAGACGGCGCCGAAGCCGAGCACGCCGACGAACGACACCGCCGGGTTCATCTCCAGCGCCCGGGCGCTGACCTTCGGGGAGAAGATCAGGTTCTCCACCTGCTGGTACGCGACGATGAAGATCAGCACGGCGATCGCCTGCGGCAGGCCCTGCGCGGCGAGCGCGACCGCCACCGGCAGGGCGCCGCCGATGTAGGTACCGATGGTGGGCACGAACTGCGAGACGACGCCGGTGAACACCGCCAGCGGCAGCGCGTACGGCGTCTGCACGATCAGCAGGAAGACGAACGTGAACACGCTGGACAGGGCGGCGAGCACGACGCGGGAGCTGATGAAGTCGGAGACCTTCACCTGCGTGATCTCCCACAGCGTCAGCACCTCCTGCTGGCGGTCGGGCCGCAGCCAGGCGCAGATCGCGGCACGGAACTTGGGGCCCGCCGCCATGAGGTAGTAGGTGATGAGCAGGATCGTGGTGATCGCGAACAGGACGCCCACGATGGACACGCCGACGCTGATCGCGCCCGTCGCGACGTCCTGCCCCCACTGGTCGAGGGCCTGCGCCACGAGGTCGTCGGAGTCCGGGACCGTGACGTCCCAGCGTGCCTCGATGCCCTGCTGGATGTTCGTGTAGAGGTCGGGCAGCGACGCGACGAGCTGGATCAGCTGCTGCACGAACAGGTTGCCGAACATCGCGAACACGGCGAGCACGACGACGATCGCGCCGCCCAGCGAGACGCCCGCGGCCGCTCCGCGCCGCCACCCGTGCCGCACCAGCCACACGACGATCGGCTCGAGCGCGAGCGCGACGAAGAAGGAGATGAGCACGTTGACGGCCAGCCCGCCGAGCTGGCCGAACGCGTACGAGAGGAAGACGGCGACGAACGCCGCCACAACGACCATCACGAGCGCGCGCGGCAGCCACCGCGGCGGGTTCTTGCTGTCGTGCTGGACGGGACGGACCGAGTCGTCGACCTCGTCGGCCTCGCCCTCGGGGTGGGGGGCGTCCGTGGTCATGCCGGAAAACGTAGCCCAGGGCGGCCCGCAGGGCGCGCTGGGCCGCAGGTCAGAGGGCGGGCAGCCGGTCGGGCAGGCCGAACCGGGGGAACCAGGTGGCGGTGTCGAGGAACGTCGTGATGCCGGTGATGCGGCCGCTGCCGTCGTCCTCCAGCACGGCGAGCCCCCACGGCGACCAGCCGCCGGTCGGGTCGCGCCGGTACTGGCCGTACGCCATCGACCCGTTCGCCTGCACGGGCACGCAGCGCGACCCGCGGCAGCCGGCGCCGGGGCCCGTCATCCAACGGATCACCTCGGAGCGCCCGTGCACCCACATCGTGTACGGCGGCATGTTGAGCACGGCGTCCTCGTGCAGCAGCGCCACCAGGGCGTCCATGTCGTAGCGCTCGAACGCGTCGAGGTACCGCTCGAGCAGCTCCTGGTCGATCGAGTCCCACTGGGGCTCCGGGGCGTCCGCGCCGTCGTCCCCCGCCCGGCGCAGGCCCTTGCTCCCGAGGGTGGCGCGGGCGCGCTGCAGCGCGCTGTTCACCGACGCGACGGTGGTGTCGAGGAGGGCGGCCACCTCGGCGGCCGACCAGCGCAGCACCTCGCGCAGCACGAGCACGGCCCGCTGCCGCGCGGGCAGGTGCTGCAGCGCGGCCACGAACGCGAGCCGGATCGACTCGCGGCCCACGGCGACGTCGGCCGGGTCGCCCTCGCGCGGCAGGACGGCGTCGTCGGGCACGGGCTCGAGCCAGCGGTCCTCCGCGAGCACGTCGCCGAAGTACTGCTCCTCCGCGGGCTGCGGCCCGCCCAGCCCCATGGGGCGCTCGCGTCGCTTGGACGACCCGAGGTGGTCGAAGCACACGTTGGTCGCGATGCGGTACAGCCACGACCGCAGCGACGACCGCCCCTCGAACCGGTCGTACGAGCGCCACGCGCGCAGCAGCGTCTCCTGCACCGCGTCGTCGGCCTCGAACGCGCCGCCGAGCATCCGGTAGCAGTAGCCCGTGAGCTCGCGGCGGTACGGCTCGAGCAGGGCGCCGACGTCCTCGCCCTCGCCGTCGGACGTGGGGGAGGCGCCGGTCGCCGTCGCCCCGGGTCGGGACGGCGCGGCGGTGCGCTGGGCGGTGTGTGTCACGTCTCACACCGTACGTCGTACCGCCGACACCCGGGAGGGGTGTCGCCCGGGGCGACGGCGAGGGCTCAGCGCCGGTCCTCGCGCAGCACGCGCTCGACCAGGGGGACGGCGCCGGTGGCGGGCGTCGGCGGCCGTACCCGCGTGACCGTGCCGGTGAGCGGCCGGGCCGCGCGGTCGATCTCGAACCACACCGTCTTGCCCTCGACGACGCCGGAGTGCCGCCCGACGGCGTCGGAGCCGTCGTGCATGTGGACGCCCCACCGGGACGCGAGGCGGTCCAGGAAGAGCACGCCCCGGCCCGAGAGGTCCTGCGGCTGGGGGGACTGCAGCTCCGGCTCGGCCGTGCTGCCGTCACGGACCCCCACTCGCAGGCGCCGGCCGTCCACCTCGACCGTCGCCGTGATCGGCCCCTCGCCGTGCTCCAGCGCGTTGGTCAGCACCTCGCTGGTCAGCAGCATCGCGGTCCGCCGCTGCTCGTCGGACACGTCGCACGACTCCAGCACGTCGTCCACCCACCGACGCGCCGGGCCGAGGTCGCTGAGGTCGTCGTCGGCCACCCGACGCTCCGCCTTCGCGGGCCCGGCCGACGACGGCGGGCCCGACGGCGCTGGTACGCGCACCCGCAGCGCCAGCACGGCCACGTCGTCGCGCTGCGCGTCGCCCACGAGCCCGCGCACGAGGGCGCGGGGGACGGCCGAGGTGGCCTCGCCGTGCGCCGAGCGCAGCACCGTCTCCAGGTCGGACAGGCGCTCGTCGCTCGGCACGCCGCGCCGCTCCACCAGCCCGTCCGTGTACAGGACGAGGGTGTCGCCCGGCAGGAGCCGGACGGAGCGGTCCACGCGGGGCGTGGTGGGCACCACGCCCAGCAACAGGTCGGGGGTCTCCGACAGGCGCTCCACGCGGCCGTCACGGCGCAGCACCATCGGCGGCGGGTGGCCGGCCACCGACCAGGTCAGCGTGTAGGCGCGCTCGGGCCGCTCGGCCGGCGGCACCCCCTCGACCGCCTCCTTCGGGCACGGCGCCGGGTCGCGGTCCAGGCGCGCGACGACGGCGGTCGCCATCGCCCGCGGGCCCAGTCGCGCGTTCGCCTTGTCCAGGCGGGTCAGCAGCCCCGCCGGCGACTCGTCGTGGCTCCAGGCGAGGGCCCGGAGCATCGAGCGCAGCTGGCCCATCTGCGCGGCGGCGTGCACGTCGTGGCCCGCGACGTCGCCGATCATGACGATCGCGGTGCCGTCGTCGCGCACCACGGCGTCGTACCAGTCGCCGCCCACCTGGTCGGTGCGCGCCGCGGGGGAGTAGGTGGTGGCGATGTCGAGGTGCGCCACCGTGGGCGGCGCGGTGAGCATCGACTCCTGCAGCGTGGTCGCGACCCGCCGCCGCGCCTCCAGCAGCGCCACCCGCTCCAGGGCGAGCGCCACGTAGCGGCTGATCGTCGACTCGAGGGCGGCGGTCTCGGCGTCGTGCTCCCGGGCCTGGTCCCACACGCAGGCGATGACGCCCACGACCATCCCGTTCGACATGACGGGCAGGAACGACCGCGCGCCCTCCGAGACCGACCCCACGGGACCCATCTCCGGGTAGGTCGCGACCATCTCCGCGTGGTCGCGGAACCGCAGCGCGGCCCGGCTGCGCACGACGTGCGTGTCGGGGCGGGGCGCGTCGAGCCGCGTGCTGCGCAGCGCCGGCTCGCCGGGGTGGTGGTGCCCGACCGTGAAGAACGACAGGTGCCGCCGGTCGGCGTCGACCAGCGCGAGCGACACCCAGCGCGCGCCCGTGCCGGTGCCGATGACGTGCGCGATGGCGTCCTCGACCTCGTCCAGCGTGGTGACCCGGGCGAAGCGCTCCGACAGGCCCAGCAGGAAGCGCGACCGGCGGTGCGCGCGGAACGCCACCTGCTCGGCCAGCCGCGCCCGCTCCCGCTCGGCACGCAGGCGCAGCTCGCCGGAGGCGGCGGCGGACAGGTCGGCCAGGGTGGCCAGGTCCGTGTCCGTCCAGGCGCGCGGGACCGACGACACGGCCCAGAGCGCGCCCACCACGTGCCCGCGCGCGTCCTCGATCGGGTAGCCGGCGTACGCGGCGAGCACGAGTCCGCCGACCGTGTGCCGGCCCTCGACCCGCGGGTCGTCGTCGGCGTCCGCCACGACGAGGGGCGTGCGGGTGCGCGCCACGGCCGCCGTCAGCGGCCGGGGCAGCGAGACGCGCCGGCTGCGCTGCACGGGCTCGGGCATCCCGACCGCGCCGGGCAGCGTCTTGACGTCGCCCTCGTCGGTGAGCATGACGACGGCGGCCGCGGGCACGCCGAGCTGTCGGTGCACGAGCCGCGCGATGCGGTCGAACACCTCGTCTGCGACGGGCTCCCCGCTGCCCGGGCCGGGCGGTGGGCCGGGCACGCGGTCGGGCGTGGGACCGGGCACGAGGCCGGGCGACGGGCCGGACAGGGAGCCGACAGCCTGGGCTTCCGGCACGGGCCCAGTATGGACCTCGATCGGTCAGACGCCGATCAGCCCGCGCCGGTGGGCCACCGCCACCGCCTCCGCCCGCCCCGACACACCGAGCTTCGCGAGCAGGTTCGAGACGTGCACGCTGACCGTCTTCGTGGAGATGTACAGCCGTTCACCGATCTGCCGGTTGCTGAGCCCCTGGGCGACGAGGACCAGGACCTCCTCCTCGCGCTCGGTGAGGAGGGAGGACGTGCGGCGGCCGCCGGGCAGCGGCACCCGGGCGCGGCGGCCCCAGGCGTGGATCGCGTCGGCGAGCGGTGCGGCGCCCATGGCGACGGCCTCGCCGAGCGCCTCGGCGGCCTCGACCTCGGCCGCCGGCACGTCGTCGGACGCCCGCAGCGCCTGCGCCCAGCGGAACCGCGACCGGGCCACCTCGTAGCGGTAGCCGAAGTCGAACTCGCGCACGGTCGCCTCCCAGAGGCCCGGGTCGGCCGGGGAGTCGGTGAGCGCGGCCCGCAGGCGGGAGTGCTCGGCGGCGGCGCGGCTCAGCCACGCCCGGCCCTCAGGGCCGAGGGTGCCGCCGCGGGGGCGCCCGCGGCGCGCGGTCTCCTGCGCGACGGCGAGCAGCGTGTCGCCGCGGTCGAGCAGCTCCCGGGCGGCGTCGGCGGCGTGCGGGCCGGTCTCCGCCTGCTCGGCGAGCGCCGCCAGGGCCAGCGCGGACAGCCAGATGCGGCCGAGGAAGAACTCCGACCAGGTCGCGCCCACGTGCGCCGCGACCTCCTCCGCGGTCGCGACGGCCTCCTCGTGCCGGCCGGCCCACGTCAGCGCGTCGGCGAGGAGGCCGCCCGCGACGAGCGCGATCTGCCCGTCCATCTCCCACGACGGCCGCAGGGCCTCCGCCGCCGCGACCGCCTCGCCCCCCTCGCGGGCGACGGCCGCGTAGAGGCGGCCGCTGTCGAGGTAGACGACGGCGGGCGCGGGCGCGCCGTCGGGGATCGGCCGGTCGGCGAGGTCGCCGGCGAAGTACGACACCAGCAGCGCGAGGTCCAGCAGCTGCACCCCGTACACGCCCCAGATGACGCCCGTGGCCCGGCCGCGCGTGATCCCCGCCTCGAGGACGCGGCCGGCCTTCGCGAGGTGCCCCGCGTAGAAGTGCGTGGTGGCGAGGCTGAACCAGCAGCGCATCTCGGTGCGCAGGTCGCCGGCGACGACGGCGCGCTCGCGGGCGCGGTCGACCAGCTCGGCGGCGGTGTCCGGGGTGCCGACCTCGAGCACGGCGAGGGTGGTCAGTGCGTCGGCCTCCGCGCCGGGGGCGTCCGCGCGCCGCGCGACGTCGACCGTCTGGCGGGCGAACACGCCGGCCTCGTCGTCGCGGTCCACGTTGAGCAGGACGCGCGCGTGCACGGCGAGCGTCCACGCGAGCTCGGGCGTGGCGTCGGCGTCCGCGACCTCGGGGAGGTCCCCCGAGACGCCGGCGTCGGTCGCGCCCGGGAGCAGCACGTCGAGGGCGCCGCTGGACTGGGCCAGCGCGTCGTCGAGCGACTCGAGGTCGAGGACGTAGCGCACCAGGACGTGGCGCATCCGGGCCTGTCGGCCGGGGTCGCCGGAGAGGCCCTCGACGGCGCGCCGGGCGAGCTGCTCGGCCCGCGTCGGCAACCCGGCGGAGCTCGCCGCCGCGGCCGTCGCGAGCGCCAGCGCCACCCGGTCCTCCTCGAGGAGCGCCTCGGCGTCGGGCACCGACTCCCACAGGGAGAGCACCTGCTCCAGGTGCCGCAGCTCCTCGGCGGGGGCGAGCAGCTCGGCGGCGCTGCGGGCTGCCTCGCGGGACGCGACGAGCGCGGCGGTCAGGTCGTGGCCCTGCAGCGCGTGGTGGGCGCGCTTGGCGGCGGAGCCGAGCGCAGGCTCGGCGCGCAGCGCCTCGAGGTAGGCGCGGTGCATCGTGGTGCGCTCGCCGGGCAGCAGGTCGAGCACGAGCGCCTCGGCGACGAGGGCGTGCCGGAAGGCGAGGTGCTGGCCCTCCACGCCCAGCACCTGCTGGGCGACGGCCTCGCGCAGGGCGGCGTCGGCGGCGCCGGGGGTGTCGAGGCCGGGCAGGCGCGGGGCCGCCGCGCGCAGCAGCGCCTCGTCCACCTGGCGCCCGGCCACGGCGGCGAGGCGCACGAGCTGCTGCACGGCCGGGTCGAGGCGCTGGAGGCGCGCGTGCAGCACGTCCGCCAGCGACCACGGCAGGCCCGCCGAGGACTGCCCGGCGTCGAGCAGCTCCTCCGCGAAGAACGCGTTGCCGTCCGACCGGCTGCGCACGGCGTCGAACTCGGCCTCGTCGAGGGGCTCGCCGCGGGTGGCGGTGGTGAACTCGCGCAGCTCGTCGGGGGTGAAGGGGGACAGCTCCACGTGCTGCACCGGGCGCTGCCGGTACAGCTCCGCGAGGACGGGGCGCAGGGGGTGGCGGCGGTGCAGGTCGTCGCTGCGGTAGGTCGCGACGACCAGCAGGTGCTCCGACCGCAGCCGGGCGACGAGGAACCGCAGCACGTCGCGCGTGGACTCGTCGGCCCAGTGCACGTCCTCGACGACCAGCACGAGCGGCGAGCCCGCGCGGCCGGCGGCGGCGAGGCTGCCCGCCACGCCGTCGAGGAGCTGGAGCCGCTCGGCGTGGTCGGCGGCCCCGTCGGTGCCGCCCGCCGGGTCGAGCAGCCGCGCGAGCGCGGGGCGCTCGGCCACGACCTGGGCCACGGCGGGGACGCCGCGCAGCTCGGTCAGCGCCTCCGTGAACGGCAGGTACGGGATGCCGACGTCGCCGAGGTCCACGCAGTGCGCGACGACGACGCGCGCCCCCGCGTCGCGCGCGAGGTCGGCGAGGTGCGTGACCAGCCGGGTCTTGCCCACCCCGGCGTCGCCGCCGAGAAGCAGGACGCCGGGCTCGCCCTCCGCGGCGCGCGCCAGCGCACCGCGGAAGGCGGTGACCTCCTCCTGGCGGGCGATCAGGGGCACCTCGCTGGAACGTCGCACCAGGTGATCGTCCCACCGGGCGCCCACACCCGCCCCAGGTTTTCCGTGCCCGCCGGCCTGCACCGCGGCCGCCTCGTCCGCCGTGCCGACCGCCGTGCCTGCCACGGTCAGGCGGCCCGGCGTCCGGCGCCGTCCTGCGGGCGGAGCGCGTCCAGCCCGTGGGAGATCTGCTCGGCCCGGCGGGTCACCTGGAGGTCCCACGCGCGGGCGTCCGTCCGCGCGGCGACGGCGTCGAGCGTCGCGCCCAGGCGCTGTACGGCATCCCGGTCCGCGGCCCGGGACCGCGCCCGGCGGGCCAGGTCCCCGACCACCCGACCGACGGCGCGGCCCGCCGTGCGCACCCACGCCGGCGCCCCGCGCCGGTACGTCTCGGCCGCCCGCTCGCGCCGGTAGTCCAGCTCGGCCAGGACGGCCAGGTCCCGCGACGTCATCTCGTTCATGTCCTCGTCCCCTCACCGGCCGGGGTCCCCGGCCTTCGTGCCGGCCACCGCCGGCTCTCCGATCTCGTGGTGACCACGCTCGTCCTGAGTCCCCGGGCGGGGGATCGGGCAACTGCCCCGTCTTCGGGGCCGGGGGTACCTCAGACGGCGCGCGACCAGGGCTGGGGCGCGTCTGAGGTACCCCCAGGGCCCGTCGGCAAGGGGCGTCGGCAGAGGGTCGTCGGGCCCTTCGCCCGCGCCAGCCGTTGCGACCTGGGTCACAGCGGTCGCACACTGGGGAGACCGGACCTATACGGGGGTGGACTCGTGGCTGGATCTGTTGCAGGCGCCTTCGACGCGCTGCCGATGCTCGGGCGTGGCAAGCACCGCAACCCCAAGAAGGGCGCGTGCTTCATGGAGCTGGCGTCGTTCCTGGCCGGTGAACGCTGGAGCGATCATCCGCAGTGCACGCATCCGCTGCTCGCGATGCTGGCCCGTGCCGTGAACGACCTGACCTCCGACGGGAACCGGCCGCAGCTCGCGCCGCTCATCCCGTCCGTCATCGGGCTGACCAGCACCGACCCGCGGTGGGACGTGCGGATCGCGCTGCGCGCCGCGCAGACGGCGCTGCCCGTCGCGCCCGCGGACCGCCAGCAGACGCTGGCCGTGGCGATCATCGGCGCGGAGCGCATGCTCGACGCCCTGGACGGGCGGCCCGAGGGCACGCTCGACCCGGCCAGCGCGGACGCGCTCGCCGCGTCGCCGAAGACGGCCGAGTGGGCGTACCGGTTCTGCGAGGGCACGCGCGTGCGGCCCAAGCGGTTCGTGCGCGACGCCGCGCCGTCCGTCGTCTCGACGGCGGTGCAGGGCATCAGCGAGGCGTTCGTGCCCGACACGGACGCCCGGCTGCGCACCCTGCTGGCCGCCACCATCCAGGACGCCCGGCGCTGGGCCGGCCACACCGACGAGGACCGCCCGGCGCTCGTCGAGGAGCAGTGGGCCCCGGTGGTGAAGACGGTCCCGTCCGCCTGACCTCGTGCCGAAGAGCACCCCTCGCGCCGAGGTAGTACCACTCGCGTCGAGGTAGTGCCCCTCGCGTCGAGGTAGTGCGCGGGCGGCTCTGGTAGACCGGAGCCGTGACCGAGAACCCCCTGGAGCAGTTCACCCTCGACGACCTGCGCCGTCGTACGTCCGTGAAGTGGCGCGCCTACCCGCCGGACGTGCTGCCGCTGTTCGTCGCCGAGATGGACACCCCCGTCGCGCCCGCCGTCGTGGACGCCGTGCAGGGCGCGCTCGCCCTCGGCGACACCGGGTACGACGTCGGCACGACGTACGCCGAAGCCGTCGCCCCGTTCGCGCAGGAGCGCTGGGGGTGGACGCCCGACGTCGCGTCCAGCCGGACGATGCCCGACGTCATGGTCGCGATCGTCGAGGTGCTGCGCGTCCTCACGTCGCCGGGCGACGCCGTCGTCGTCACGCCGCCGGTGTACCCGCCGTTCTACGGCTTCCCCGGCAACGAGGGACGCCAGGTCGTGGAGGCACCCCTGGGCGCCGACCTGCGGCTCGATCTCGGCACCCTCGAGACCGCCTTCGCGCGCGTCACGGGCGCCGCCGCCCACGGCACGGGGCCCGGCTCCGGGCGGCGCGCCGTCCTGCTGCTGTGCAACCCGCACAACCCCACGGGCACCGTGCACACCCGCGCGGAGCTCGAGGCGGTGCTGGCGCTGGCGGACCGGTACGGGGTGCGGGTGGTGGCCGACGAGATCCACGCGCCGTTCACGTTCGAGCGCGTGACCGCCGGCGCGGCGCCCTTCGTGCCCCTGCTGTCGGTGGCGGGGGCGGAGCGCGCGATCGTCGTGCAGTCGGCGTCGAAGGCCTTCAACCTCGCGGGCCTGCGGGCGGCGGTCGCGCTCGGCGGGCCGGGCGCCGTGGACGACCTGCGCCGCATCCCCGAGGAGGCGGGGCACGCCGTCAACCACCTCGCCGTCCTGGCGCACACCGCCGCCTACCGCGACGGCGGTCCGTGGCTCGACGCCCTCCTGGCCGGCGTGCACGCGAACCGCGCGTTGCTCGCACGCATGCTCGCGGAGCACGCGCCCGCCGTGCGGCTGCAGCCCGCCGACGCCACCTACCTCGCCTGGTTGGACCTGCGCGCCGCACTGCCCGGCGGGGTCCCCGCCGCCGACGCCGCCGCGTTCGTCCTGGAGCGCGGGCGCCTCGCCCTCGAGGACGGCGTGCGCTTCGGCGCCGGCGGCGCGGGGTGGCTGCGCCTCAACCTCGCGACGTCGTCGGCCCTGCTCACCGAGGCCGTGCAGCGCCTGGCGCGGGCCCTCGGCACGGCTTGAACTACCTCGGCACGGCTTGAACTACCTCGGCGGGGCCGGGACTACCTCGCGGCGTAGTCCGGGGCCGGGCTGACACCGAACGCCTCCTCGAGGGTGGCGGTGCCGGCGAGATGCATCGGCACCGTCAACCCGGTGCCCACGTACCGCAGGTGCCAGGGCTCGGGGGAGTACCCGGTCACGGCCTCCTGGCCCTCCGGGTACCGCACGACGAACCCGTGACGCCACGCCTGGTCGGCCACCCACCGCCCTGTCTCCGTGCTCCCGAACTCGGTGTACGGGGTGCCGGCCTCGGCGACGTCGGCGGCAAGGCCGGTCTGGTGCTCGGAGAACCCCGGCCGCGCGGAGAAGGTGTCGGCGGCGCGGCGGCCGTGCCCGCCGACGTACCGGTCGTACAGCCGCGCCTGGTACTCCTCGGAGCGGTAGCCGGACGCGAGGACCAGCTCGTGGCCCGTGGCGTCCCGGGCGGCGTCGGCCAGCCGTTCCAGGGCGTGCGCGGCGTCGGGGCGCAGCCGGTCGTGCTCGCCGAGGGCGCGCACGTCGGGCCGCACGAGGTCGTCCGGCGCCCAGCCCGCGGGGGTGACCGGGCGGGTCTTGTTCACGAGCACCGTCGGGTCCGCAGGGTCGTGGCTCGGCGCCCACGTCCGGCTCAGGATCGACCCGCTGCCGGGCCGCGGGTCGGGCAGCGCGGCGCTCGCGTCGCCCGCCGGCACGACGGTTCCCGCGACGGTCAGGAGGCCCGCCAGGGTGCCCGCCACGGCAGCGCCACGAAATCTTTGCGGGACCGTGACCACGACACGGGGGGACATGCCGACAAGGTTGCCAGGAAGCCGATAATCTCGCCAAGGTGCGCCGCCGACACCGCCTCGCCCTCGCCGTCCTCCTGACCCCCGTCGTCGGCGTGCCGCTGGTGGCGTGCACGGGCTCCGACGTGCCGCCTGCCGACGCCGCCGCCGAGGAGCTGGTGACCGCGCTCCGTGCGGGCGACGTGAGCGGCGTGGCGTTGCAGGCGCAGGGCTCCGTGGACGTGCAGACGCAGCTCACCCAGGTGCTCGAGCCGCTGGTCGACGCCTCGGGCGAACGGGAGCGTTCGGTGACCCTGGCGGAGGTCGGCAAGCCGGTCACGGAGGACGGCACGACGACGGCGGTGGCCACGCTGGACTGGTCGTGGCCCGTGGGGCGCGACGTCACCTGGGAGTACAGCACGGACGTCGACCTCGCCTACACCCCGCCCGAGAGCGGCGACGGCGAGGGGGCCTGGCGGGCGGTGTGGCGGCCGGACGTGCTGGTGCCCGACCTCGAGCCGGGCGAGCGGCTGCAGGTCAGGACCCTCGACGCGGACCGCGGCGACCTGCTGGACGGCGACGGGAAGCCGATGGTCACCGAGCGGGGCGTGTGGCACATCGGGGTCGACAAGACGACGGTCGAGGGGCTCGGGCAGGAGTCGGCGGCCCGCGACCTGGCGCAGCTGGTGGGCCTCGAGCCGAACGAGTTCTTCGCGCGCGTCGACGCCGCCGGGGACAAGGCGTTCGTCGAGGCGATCACGATCCGCCAGAAGAACGCGGGCGTGGACTTCACGGTGGACGAGGCCCGGGACATCATCGGGGTCCGGGCGATCGAGGACACCCTCGAGCTGGGGCCCACGAGCACCTTCGCCGTGCCGATCCTGGGCCGCGTCGGCGAGGCGACGAAGGAGATCGTCGAGGAGTCGGACGGCGCCGTGCAGGGCGGCGACGTCGTCGGCCTGTCCGGCGTGGAGCGCGCCTACGACGACCAGCTCACCGGCTCGCCGGGCGTCCTGGTGAGCGTGGTCACGGGCGGGGGCGGCGACGTCGGGCTGGACGGTGAGCCCGTTGAGGACGACGACGAGGGCCGCGAGCTGTACCGCGTCGACCCCGTGGACGGCACCCCCGTGACCACCACGCTGGACCAGCGCCTGCAGAAGCACGCGGAGGAGGTGCTGGACGACGTCGACCCGGCCAGCGCGATCGTCGCGATCCGGCCGTCCGACGGCGCCGTCGTGGCCGCGGCGAGCGGGCCCGGCAGCGAGGGCTGGTCGACGGCCACGCTCGGCCAGTACCCGCCGGGGTCCACGTTCAAGGTGGTGGACGCGCTCGCGATGCAGCGCGCCGGGATCACCCCCGACACCGAGGTGTCCTGCCCGGAGCACCTCACCGTGGACGGCCGCACGTTCGGCAACGTGCCCGGCTACCCGGCGTCGGCCACCGGGGAGGTGCCGCTGCGCACGGCGTTCGCGCACTCGTGCAACACGGCGATGATCGGGCAGCGCGACAAGGTGGCGCAGGCGGACCTCGCGACCGCGGCGTCCGACCTCGGGCTGGTCGACGACGAGGTGGCGGCGCCCGTGCTGGGCGTGCCCGCGTTCCTCGGCGCCGTTCCCGCGGAGGCGGGCGGCACCGAGCACGCGGCGTCGATGATCGGCCAGGGCAAGGTGCAGGCGTCGCCGCTGGGCATGGCGACGGTCGCCGCGAGCGTCGCCGCCGGCCACCGGGTGCAGCCCGTGCTGGTGCGCGACGAGACGGGCGAGGAGAAGGAGACCTCCGCCTCGCCGTCGGCCGAGGAGGAGGCGCCGGAGAAGGCCCCGAAGGAGCCCTCGACGCCAGGGGTGGCGGAGGACGAGGCCGCCGTCCTGCGCGACCTGATGCACGGCGTCGTGACCGAGGGCAGCGCGGACATGCTGCAGGACGTGCCGGGCATCGTCGGCGCCAAGACGGGCACGGCGCAGTACGGCGACGGGTCGAAGCAGCACGTGTGGATGCTCGCCATCGTGGACGACCTCGCGGTGGCGGTCTTCGTGGAGGACGGCCACCGCGGGTCGGACACCGCCGGCCCGCTCATGGAGGACTTCCTGGCGGGTCTGTGACCCCTCAGGATGAGCAGGTCGCCGGCGTCGATCCCTGCCGTCATCGGCGTCTCGATGAACCCGGGGTGCACCGAGGTGACGCGCACGCCGTGCGGCCCGAGCTCGAGCGCGACCGACTCGGTGAGCCTGCGGACGTGAAACCAGGGAGGCAACAGGTGTCGTCTCACTCGACTTCACCCGCCGCCCCAGGAGTGAGCCCGCAGGGCCCGGCCTAGTCTCGAAGACGCCGCATCGCCGTCGTCGAGGGGGAGCGCCATGGTCAGCAGGACCCGAGGGAGCGGCCGTCGCCGCATCCGCAGCGGGGACGTCGAGCTCAACCCGGTCTTCGTCCGCCCGGGGGAGACGCGCTCGGTGCCGCGCGACCGCCTCCCCGCGGGGGAGTCGCTGCCGGAGACGGCGTTCCAGATCGTCCACGACGAGGCCATGCTCGACGGCAACGCGCGGCTCAACCTCGCCACCTTCGTCGGCACCTGGATGGACGACCACGCCGCCCGCCTCTACCTCGAGGCCGCGGACAAGAACATGGTCGACAAGGACGAGTACCCGGCCACGGCCGCCGTCGAGGACCGCTGCTGGCGCATGCTCGCCGACCTGTGGCACGCCCCCGACCCGCACCACGCGATGGGCACCTCCACCATCGGATCGTCCGAGGCGTGCATGCTCGCCGGGCTGGCGCTCAAGCGGCGGTGGCAGCAGGCACGGCGCGACGCAGGGAAGCCGGTCGGCACCCCCAACCTCGTGATGTCCAGCGCGGTGCAGGTGTGCTGGGAGAAGTTCTGCAACTACTTCGAGGTCGAGGCGCGCTACGTGCCCATCAGCGAGGAGCACCGGGTGCTCGACGGCCACGACCTCTCGACGTACGTCGACGAGGACACCATCGGCGTCGTCGCCATCCTCGGCGTCACCTACACGGGCATGTACGAGCCGGTGACCGAGATCGCGGCCGCGCTCGACCGGATCCAGGCGGACACCGGGCTGGACGTGCCGATCCACGTGGACGGCGCGTCGGGCGCGATGGTGGCGCCGTTCGTGCAGCCCGACCTGGTGTGGGACTTCCAGGTGGAGCGGGTCGCGTCGATCAACACCTCAGGGCACAAGTACGGCCTCGTGTACCCGGGGCTCGGGTGGGTGGTGTGGCGCGACGAGGAGGCCCTGCCCGAGAGCCTGGTGTTCCGGGTGAGCTACCTCGGCGGCGACATGCCGACGCTCGCGCTGAACTTCTCCCGGCCCGGGTCGCAGGTGCTGCTGCAGTACTACATGTTCCTGCGGCTGGGGCGGGCCGGGTACGAGGCCGTGCAGAACGCGTCGTCCGACGTCGCGCGGTTCCTCGCCGACGGCGTCGCGAAGATCCCCGCGTTCGAGCTGTGGAACGACGGCTCCGACATCCCCGTCTTCGCGTGGCGGCTCAAGCCGGGGCACACGGAGAACTGGAACCTCTACCACCTGTCCGACCGGCTGCGCACGCGCGGCTGGCTCGTGCCGGCCTACCCCATGCCCGACGACCTCACCGACGTCACCGTGCAGCGCGTCGTCGTGCGCAGCGGGCTCAGCCAGGACCTCGCGGCGTCGTTCCTCGCCGACCTCGAGGAGGAGACCCGCTACCTCGACGCCCTCACCGGCCCGATGCCCACCGAGGGGCAGCACACCGGCTTCATCCACTGACGGTCAACGGGCGAAGCGCTCCCGGCGCTCGCGGACGCGCCCCGCGCCGCGCCCGCCGTCGGCGTCGCGGTCCCAGGTGTACACCTCGACGCCGGTGACGAAGACGTGCTCGGCGCGCGAGCCGACGTCGAGCGGGTCGCCCGACCAGACGACGACGTCGCCGTCGAGCCCGGGCGTCAGCGCGCCGACGCGGTCGTCGAGGCCGAGGAACGACGCCGGGTTGACGGTGAGCGCCTCCAGTGCGACCCGCGGGTCCAAGCCCTCCTTCACGGCGAAGGACGCCTGGTGCACGAGGAAGTTGATCGGCACCACCGGGTGGTCGGTCGTGATGGCGACGCGCACGCCGGCCGCGGCGAGGCGAGCGAGGTTGGCGACGTCCCGGTCGCGCAGCTCCACCTTGGAGCGGGACGTGAGCAGGGGACCGTAGATCACCGGCACGTCCCGCTCGGCGAGCACGTCGGCGATCGCGGCGCCGTCCGTGCCGTGGTTGACCACGAGCCGGTAGCCGAACTCGTCGGCCAGCCGCAAGGCGGTGGCGATGTCGTCCGCGCGGTGGGTGTGCTGGTCCCAGGCGAGCTCGCCCGCCAGCACGCGGGCGAGAGTCTCCTTGCCCAGGTCGCGCGCGAACGGCTCGCCCTTGGCCTCGGCCGCGTCGCGCTGGGCCGCATAGTGCTGCGCGTCGAGGAACGCCTGCCGGATGACGGCGGCCACGCCCAGGCGGGTGGACGGCTGCTTCTTCTGCTCGCCGTACACGCGCTTGGGGTTCTCGCCGAGCGCCGACTTCACGGAGACGGCGTCGCTGATCACCTGCTCGTCGACCGTGCGCCCGCCCCACGCCTTGATCGCGACCGTCTGGCCGCCGATCGGGTTCGCCGAGCCCGGCTTCACGACGACGGACGTCACGCCGCCCGCGAGCGCGTCGCGGAAGCCCTCGTCCTCGACGTTGATCGCGTCCAGCGCGCGCAGGTGCGACCCGTCCGGGCCGGTCTTCTCGTTGGTGTCGTCGCCGGCCCAGCCCTCGGCCTCCTCGTGCACGCCCACGTGCCCGTGCGACTCCACGAAGCCGGGCAGCACCCACCGGCCGCCCGCGTCGAGCGTGGGCACGCCGTCGGGCACCGCGACGTCCGCCCCGACGGCTTCGATGACGCCGTCCCTGATCAGCACGGTGCCGTTCTCGACCGGCAGCCCGTCCACCGGGACGACGTAGCCGTGCGTGATCGCGACGGACGAGCGGGCGGTGCGGATCGGCGAGGTCATGCCGCCAGCATGCCGTCATGACGATGCCTTGGCGATACCGTGACAACATGCGGACCCGACATCTACACGTGTTGCGGCACGGCGCCGCGGACCCGTTCGGGGAGCTCACGCCGGACGGGGAACGACAGGCGGAGCTGGTCGGCCGCCGGCTGGCGGCCGTGCCTGTCGACGTCGTCTGGCACTCGCCGCTGTCGCGTGCGGCGCGGACCGCCGAGGTCGTGGGGGCGCAGCTGCCCGGGGTTCGGGTGGCGCCGGCGCCCGAGCTGATCGACCACGTGCCCTGCGTGCCCGACCCTCTGCCGCCCGCCTGGGCCGGGTTCTTCGACGGCTACGACGCCGCCGAGGCGGCCGAGGGCGCGCGGCTCGCGGCCAGGCTCACCACGCGGTTCGCACGCGCCGGTGACGCGGAGACCCACGAGGTGCTGGTCACGCACGCGTTCCAGGTGGCGTGGCTGGTGCGGGACGCCCTGGGCGCGCCGCCCGAGAGCTGGCTCCGGCTGCCGTACGCCAACGCCGCGCTCACGACCATCGAGTACCGCGACGACCGCTCCACCGCGCTGGTGACGTTCAACGACATGGGCCATCTGCCCCCGGAGCTGCGCTGGACCGGGTTCGGGCCGGTGGCGCGCCCCTGAGCCCCGCTCACACCGTCGTCGGCACGTTCTCCTCCAGCTCGGCGAGCCAGGCGGCGGCGGAGGCGTCGGACGGCATCCGCCAGTCGCCGCGCGGGGAGAGCGAGCCGCCGGCGGCGACCTTCGGCCCGTTCGGGATGGCGGAGCGCTTGAACTGCGACGAGAAGTAGCGGCGGAAGAAGACGAGCTCCCACTTCCGGATGGTCGCCAGGTCGTAGGCGGACCGCTCGTCGTGCGGGAAGTTCGGGGGCCACTCGCCGGCGTCGGGGTCGCGCCAGGCGTGCCAGGCGAGGAACGCGATCTTGGACGGCCGCAGGCCGTGCCGCAGCGTCCAGAACAGCGTGAGGTCCTGCAGGGCATAGGGGCCGATGGCGGCCTCGGTGGACTGCGGCGCCTCGCCCTCGCCGGCCGGGACGAGCTCGGGGGAGATCTCCTGGCCCAGGATCTCCAGGAGCAGGGCGTTCGTGTCCGTCTCGAACTGGCCGGAGTCCGCCACCCAGCGGATGAGGTGCTGGATGAGCGTCTTCGGCACGCCGGTGTTCACCGCGTAGTGCGACATCTGGTCGCCCACGCCGTACGTGCACCAGCCGAGCGCGAGCTCCGACAGGTCGCCCGTGCCGAGCACGATGCCGCCGCGGTGGTTCGCGAGCCGGAACAGGTAGTCGGTGCGCAGGCCGGCCTGCACGTTCTCGAAGGTGACGTCGTAGACCTTCTCGCCCGCTCCGTACGGGTGGCCCAGGTCGCGGAGCATCTGCTCCGCGGCGGGCCGGATGTCCAGCTCCTCGAAGTGGACGCCGAGCGACGTCGCGAGCCGGGTGGCGCGGTCCTTCGTCTCCGACGACGTCGCGAAGCCCGGCATCGTGATCGCGTGGATGTCGGTGCGGGGCCGGCCGAGCCGGTCCATCGCGCGGGCCGCGACGATCAGCGCGTGCGTCGAGTCCAGGCCGCCCGAGACGCCGATGACGATCTTCGGCTGCCCGATCGACCGCAGCCGCTGCTCCAGCCCGGCCACCTGGATCGAGTACGCCTCGTAGCAGTCCTGGGCGAGGCGCTCCGGGTCGTCGGGCACGAACGGGAAGCGGTCCACCTTGCGGCGCAGGCCGACGTCGCCCGCCGGCGGGTCGACGGTCCACCCGACGGTGCGGAACCCCTCGACGCGGGCGCCGAGCGCGCGGCGGTTGTCGTCGAACGACCCCTGCCGCAGCCGCTCCTGGCGCAGCCGGTCGAGGTCGACGTCGGCCACGGAGCGGCGCGCGCCGTCGGGGAAGCGCTCGGTCTCGGCGAGCAGGTCGCCCACCTCGTAGACCATCGTCTGGCCGTCCCACGACAGGTCCGTGCTCGACTCGCCCTGCGCCGCGGCGTACGCGTAGGCGGCCAGCCCGCGGTGCGACGCGGAGCGCACCATGAGCCGGCGGTCCTCCGCGCGGGCCACGGTGATGGGGCTGGCGGACAGGTTGAGCAGCACCGTCGCGCCTGCCAGCGCCGCCTCGGCCGACGGAGGCACCGGCACCCACAGGTCCTCGCACACCTCGACGTGCACGACGAGGCCGGCGACGTCGTCGGCCGCGAACAGCAGGTCGGGGCCGAACGGGACGGGCCCGTCCGTGAACGGCAGCGTGACCGTGGCGCCGCGCCGGTCGTCGCCGGGCGCGAACCAGCGCTTCTCGTAGAACTCGCGGTAGTTCGGCAGGTACGACTTGGGCGCGACGCCGAGCACCCGACCGCCCTGCACGACGACGGCGCAGTTCAGGAGGCGGTTCCCGACCTCGAGCGGCGCCCCGACGACCAGCATCGGGCGCAGGTCCGCGCTGGCCTCGACGACGGCGGCGAGCGCGTCCGACGTCGCCTCCAGGAGCGTGTCCGCGAGGTGCAGGTCGTCGATCGCGTACCCCGAGACGCACAGCTCGGGGAAGACGGCGACCGCGACGCCGTCGTCGTGGCACGCGCGCGCCTCGGCGAGGATCGCGGCGGCGTTCGCGCGAGGGTCGGCGACGGTGACGGGGACGGTGCAGGCCGCCACGCGGGCGAAGCCGTGGGCGTAGGCCGAGGTGAAGTCCACCCCCCGAGTGTAGGAACGCTGCCGGTGCCCGCGAGACTTGTCAGAGCCAGGACGGGTCATACCCCGCTGTCGCTCTGACAGGTCGCGGGGCTCGCGGAGCTGTCAGAGCCACGGCGGGCCATACCCCCACCTGGCTCTGACAACTCGGCGGGTCGCTAGGGTCGGGCCGTGCACCCGAACCTCGCGCGCCGTCGTCGCGCCCTCGCCGTCCTGGTTCCCGCCGTGCTGGCCTTGAGCACGATGCTCGGCGTCGCCGTCGCGCAGCCCGCCAGCGCGCACGACCGGCTCCTGTCCTCGGACCCGGCCGACGGCGCCACCGTGGAGGAGGCGCCCACGGAGCTCACGCTCGTGTTCAGCGCGGACGTGCTGGCCGCGGGCGCGCAGGTGGCGGTCACGACGCCGGACGGCACCGTCCCGGCGGAGGTCGCCGTCGACGGCGACGAGGCCGTCGCCGCCCTGCCCGACGACCTGCCCGGCGGCGACTGGGACGTGGCGTGGCGCGTCGTCTCCTCCGACGGCCACCCCATCGAGGGTGAGCTCGCGTTCACGGTCGACGCCCCGTCGCCCTCCCCGAGCGTCTCCCCGAGCACAGCCGAGTCGAGCCCCACGACGAGCGCGACGCCGACGCCCTCGGGCGACCTGACGGCGTCGGCCGGGCATGTGCACGACGGCGGGGGCACGCCGGGCGCCGACCTGGACGCCGACGGCGAGGCGGGCTGGGCGACGGCGTGGCTGTTCCCCGTGGCCGTGCTGGCGGTGGTGGGCGTGGCGGCCGCCGTCCTGCTGCAGAGGCGCCGCCGCGCCGCCGACGACGCGCACGACGCCGGTGCCGGTCCGCACAAGACCGGCGAACCGCGCGAGCCGGGCGAGACGCCCGGCGACGACGACCGCCCGGCGACCTGACCGCCGCCTTCGAGCACGCGATCTGTCCCGCCATGACGGCAGATACCGGGACAGATCGCGTGCTCGAAAGGTTCCCGATTCGAGGTGTCCGGCACGCCACGCGCGGAAAAGTCGCAGGAATCCGCGGATGTTCCCTAGTGTGTTCCCCGTCCTCCCGGCGCGAGCCGGGTGGCGCAAGAACGTGACGACGCGCGGGTCGCGTGCGTCGTGAACCGGAGAAGGGATGCACATGTCGCTGAACAAGTCCGAGCTGGTCTCGGCCATCGCCGGCAAGGCTGAGCTCAGCAAGGCGGACGCGGAGAAGTTCCTCGGTGCCTTCCAGGAGGTGCTCGAGGAGTCGCTCGCCAAGGGCGAGGCGGTCAAGGTCACGGGTCTGCTCTCGGTCGAGCGCGTCGAGCGCGCGGCCCGTACCGGCCGCAACCCGCGCACGGGCGAGGAGATCCAGATCCCGGCCGGCTTCGGTGTGAAGATCAGCGCCGGCTCGCTGCTGAAGAAGGCCGTCGCCAAGTGATCTTTCGCTGACACGACCGCCGCGTCGCGTCAGCGCTCCGGAGGCCCGCCGCCCGCATCCTGCGAGCGGCGGGCCTCCGGCGTTCCCGGACCTGGCAGAGGGCGCGGCCGGTCCGTCCGTGAGCGACTCGAGGCTCAGGCCCTCACAGGTCGCCCGTCTTCTCGAGCCGCTTCATCGCCACCCAGCCGATGGGCACGCGGGCCCAGTAGGTGACGACGCGGTAGAGCATCGTCACGGTGACGGCCAGCGACGCCGGGATGCCCGCCGCGGTGAGCCCGGCGATGAGCGCGCCCTCGACGCCGCCCAGGCCGCCGGGGGTGGGCACCATCGCGCCGACGGAGTTGCCGACCAGGTAGATCACCGCGACGTCGATGAGGTTGAGCGACTGCCCGAACGCGGCCAGGGCGAAGTCGAACGCCAGCACGTAGCCCAGCGTCATGATGACGTTGCCCCCGAGGCCCAGCGCGAGGCGGGTGGGCTGGCCCAGCATCGCCGACAGCCGGGGCCAGACCTGCTCGAGCGTGGGGCGGGCCTTCTCCCACGCCCACCGGCGGACGGCCGGCACCAGCAGCGTGGCGACGACGGCGATCGCGACGCCCGCGATCGCCAGCAGCACGGTCGTCGACGGCAGGTCGATGAGGCCGCCCGATCCGGTGGACACCGACAGCACGACGAGCAGCAGCACCGTGACGACGAACTGTGACAGCTGGACCAGCGCGACGGTCGCCACCGCCATCGGGGTGGCGACACCCCGTCGGGTGAGCATGCGCAGGTTGAGGGCGGCCGGGCCGATGCCGGCGGGCGCCGCGAGAGAGACGAACGACCCGGCCATCTGCGTGAGCGTCGCGCGCCACAGGGGCAGCTTCTCCGGAGAGAACGCGGTGAACGTCAGGGCCGCGCCGAACCAGGTGAGGGCCCCGAGCAGGAACGACGCCGCCACCCACCACGGGTTCGCCTCGGTGATCGCGGAGGCGATCTCCTCGAAGTTCAGGGTCGTGACGATCACGGTGACGGCCACGATCGTCAGCGCGAGCGTGATGACCGTGCGCGCGCCGAAGCGGGTGATGTTCTGCGGCTGCACGTCGGCCTGCGGCAGCCGCTCGACGAGCGCCTCGCGCAGCTCGTCCAGCAGACCCTTCGCGCGCCGCACCTCGTCGCGCGTCGGGCTGGGCAGCGCGATGGACTGCAGCAGGGGACCGATGGCGGCGATGTCCTCGTCCGGGAGCGCCCGCACCGCGGAGGCGAGCGCGCGGCGTGCTCCGACCTTCAGCGCGAGCAGCGCGAGCATCTGCGTGAGATCCAGGCGCCGCGACAGGGTGCCCGACGCGATCTCGCCCTGCTCCCACCCGGTGAGCCACACGTGCGGCGCGCCGGACAGGTCGCGGTGCACCAGCACGACGTCGGCGGTCAGGGCGTGGTGGGTCAGCCCGGCGTCGTGCGCCCGCCGCAGCTGCTCCCACGCCTGTGCGAGCACCGCGTCGCCGCGCGACCCGTCGAGGTCGTCCGGCTCCAGGTCGCGCAGGGAGACGGCCCCCCGCGCGTGCTCCTGCACCAGGACGACGGAGTCGTCCGCGACGCCGATGCCCTCCAGCCGCGGGGTGCGGACGCCCGCCGCCTGGGCCGCGTACGCGAGCAGGGCGGTGCGCTCGGCCGCGGCACGCAGCGAGATCGCCGCGCGGCCCTCCAGGCCGCGCAGCCGCAGCGCGCGCCACAGCCGCTGCACCGTGGTCAGCACCTGGCGGTCGCCGTCGAGCACGACGACGTCGCGGCGGGGCTCGCCGTCGCCCGTGAACAGCGCGTACACCCGGTTGTCGCCGGAGCGGGTGAGGGCCACGGCCGCCGCGTCCGCCGTCGACGGGTCCTGCGGCAGGGTCACCTCGTCGTCCGCGGTCTCGTCCACCTCGTCGCCGTCGGCGTCGTAGGACGCCACCGGGTCCTCCGGGACGGCGGGCGCGCCGTCGGCGTCGGCCTCGTCGTCGACGACGGTGGAGACGTCGCGCACCCGCACCAGCGCCGTCGGGTGGAACCCGGCCCGGCGCACGGCCGCCACGAGGTCGGCGCCGTACGCGCGCTCGCTGCGCACGCCCGACACGTACTGCACGGCCTGCCCGGCGAGCCGGCCCAGCAGCAGGGCGACCAGCACGCCCGGCAGCGACACCTGCCCGGTGATGAGCACGATGAACAGGGCCAGGTACAGCACGTTCCACGACCAGCGCACCGTGCGCCGCCGGGTGCGCGGGCCTGCCGTGGTGAGCAGGCCGGCGATGGCGGCGACGTAGCCGGGGACGGTGAGCTGCCAGGCCCCGTCCCGGTACACCGACAGCCCGCGCACCAGCTCGTCGCTGCCGAACGTGGAGATCGTGAGCGTCGCGACGACCCCGAGCACGAGCCCGAGCGCCGCGGCGCAGATCGACTCCACCACCTGCCGCCCCAGCCGGCGCCAGCCCAGCTCGACCAGCACGGCCGCGGGCACGAACAGGGTGATGAGCCCCTCCAGCACCTGGACCGGGATGAACAGGATGCGGGCCAGGAGGGAGCTGAACGTCCGCACGTCCTGGGTGACGCCCTCGGTGGTGGCGTGCGCGACCACCGACAGCACCAGCACCAGGGCCACGCCCAGCGCGCTGACCACCATGCCGAGCATGTCGGACGGGTGCCGCACGCGGGCCTCGGGGGTATCGACGACGCGCACGAGATCGGTCGCCGTGCCGTGGTCGGAGGCGTCGCCGCCGAGCAGCGCCTGCAGCGGGCCGGTCGGCGGCGCGGGCTCGCCCGCGGGGTCCCGGTGCGAAGGATCCTGGGCAGGACCCGCGGTGCTCGCTCCGGACATGCCGGAAAGTCTAGGTGTTACCGGGCCTCACGGCCTGTGACACGAGGCGGAGAGCGGTGGTAGGTTCCCGGACCACGATGCGAACGTGCCTCCGGGTGTGACCCATACCCGTGACGGGGGCGACACGCCGGTGTGCTAGAAACCCGCATCGTGACGAGTCCGCGGCCACCCGCCGCGGCCGGCCTGGACGAAGGGGACCATGACCATGAGTGCCATCAGAGGCTCGCGACGGCTGCTCGCAGGCGCCGCAGGGACAGCAGCCCTCGTGCTGGTGCTGACCGCGTGCGGCGGCGGCTCCGGCGACGGCGGGAGCGGCGACGGCGGAGGCAGCGCCGAGTCGCTGGTCATCGGGACCACGGACAAGATCACGTCGCTCGACCCGGCCGGGTCGTACGACAACGGGTCGTTCGCGGTGATGAACCAGATCTACCCGTTCCTGCTCAACACGCCGTACGGCAGCCCGGACGTGGAGCCGGACATCGCGGAGTCGGCGGAGTTCACGTCGCCCACGGAGTACACGGTGAAGCTCAAGCCGGGCCTGAAGTGGGCCAACGGCAACGACCTCACCTCCTCCGACGTGAAGTTCACCTTCGACCGCCAGCTCGCGATCGCGGACGAGAACGGCCCTTCGTCGCTGCTGTACAACCTGGACTCGGTCGAGACTCCCGACGACACGACCGTCGTCTTCAAGCTCAAGAGCGAGAACGACCAGATCTTCCCGCAGATCCTGTCGTCGCCGGTCGGCCCGATCGTCGACGAGGACGTCTTCTCGGCCGACGCCGTGACGCCGGACCAGGAGATCGTCGACGGCAAGGCGTTCGCCGGTCAGTACTCGATCACGAGCTACAAGGCCAACGAGCTCATCAGCTACGAGGCGTACGAGGGCTACCAGGGCATCCTGGGCGAGGCCAAGACGCCGAAGATCGCCGCCAAGTACTTCACGGACGCCTCCAACCTCAAGCTCGAGGTGCAGGACGGCTCGGTGGACGTCGCGTTCCGCTCGCTGTCGCCCACGGACATCGAGGACCTGCGCGGCGACGACGCGGTCCAGGTCGTGGACGGCCCCGGCGGCGAGATCCGGTACATCACGTTCAACTTCAACACCCAGCCCTACGGCGAGAAGCAGCCCGACGCCGACCCGAAGAAGGCGACGGCGGTGCGCCAGGCGGTGGCCGACCTCATCGACCGGCAGGCGCTGGCCGACCAGGTCTACAAGGGCACCTACACGCCCCTGTACTCCTTCGTGCCCGACGGCCTGACCGGCGCCACGGAGCCGCTCAAGGAGATGTACGGCGACGGCCAGGGCGGACCCGACGCGGACAAGGCGAAGAAGACGCTCGAGGACGCGGGCGTCACGACGCCGGTCGAGCTGAACCTGCAGTACTCGAACGACCACTACGGCCCGTCGTCGGGCGACGAGTACGCGCTCATCAAGGACCAGCTCGAGGAGAGCGGCCTGTTCAAGGTCAACCTGCAGACCACCGAGTGGGTGCAGTACTCCAAGGACCGCACGGCCGACGTCTACCCGGCGTACCAGCTCGGCTGGTTCCCGGACTACTCGGACGCGGACAACTACCTCACGCCGTTCTTCCTCAAGGAGAACTTCCTGGGCAACCACTACGTGAACCAGGACGTGGAGGACATGATCCTCGAGCAGGCCGTCACCGCCGACG
The DNA here is from genome assembly GCF_040632295.1 of Isoptericola sp. NPDC019482. NCBI lineage: Bacteria > Bacillati > Actinomycetota > Actinomycetes > Micrococcales > Promicromonosporaceae > Isoptericola > Isoptericola sp. NPDC019482. Next base: position 9,806 of record NZ_JBEYBQ010000014.1, on the reverse strand, counting down.
AGGCGAAGCGCACCGAGCTGCTGGGCCAGATCCAGGAGGCCGAGGCCAAGGACCTGTCGACCGTCCCGTACCTGCAGGGTGCGCAGGTCGCGGTCACGGGTGCCGACGTCACGGGCGCCAAGGACACGCTCGACGCGTCGTTCAAGTTCCGCTACGCGGCGCTGGCCAAGGGCTGAGAGACGGACTGAGCTCTTCCCGTGGCCTCACGTAGTACGGCAGGAAGCGCACTGGGACGCTACATCCTGGTGCGCTTCCTGCTCATCATCCCCACCGTGTTCATCCTGGTCACCACGGTCTTCGTGCTCATGCGCGCGACCGGTGACCCCATCACCGCCGCCCTGGGCGGCAAGCTGCCGCCCGACCAGCTCGCCGAGCTGATCCACGCGGCCGGGTACGACCGGCCCATCGTGGTGCAGTACTGGGAGTACCTCACCGGAATCTTCTCCGGCGACTTCGGCACCACGATCAGCGACAACCGGCCCGTCACCGAGGTCCTCACCACGTACGGCACCGCGACCCTGGAGCTCGCCTTCTACGCGGTCCTCGTGGCACTCGTGCTGGGCGTGCCGTTCGGCATGGTCAGCGGCTACTTCCGCGACCGCCTGCCGGACGCGGTGCTGCGCATCCTCGCGATCCTCGCGTACGCGACGCCGGTGTTCTTCGCCGGCCTCATCCTCAAGCTCGTGTTCTCCGTCTGGTTGGGCTGGTTCCCCGTGGCCGGGCGGGTGTCCACGGACGGGGAGATCGCGATGCAGCTCGCCGGGGCGGACTCCGGCTTCATGCTGGTCGACGCGTTCAAGACCGGCGACCCCGAGGTCGTGCTCGACGTGCTCTCGCACGCCGTGCTGCCCGCCGTCGCCCTCGGCCTGCTCACGGCCGGCGTGTTCCTGCGTCTCGTGCGCACCAACATGATCGGCACGCTGGGCACCGGGTACATCGACGCCGCGCGCTCGCGCGGCGTCAAGGAGAGCCGTCTCGTGCGCAAGCACGCGTGGCGCCCGGCGCTCATCCCCATCATCACCGTGGCCGGTATGCAGGTCGCGATGCTGCTGGTGGGCGCCGTGCTCACCGAGACCACGTTCGAGTGGCGCGGCCTCGGCTTCCAGCTGTCCGAGTACCTGCAGGCGCGCGACTTCGTCGCCGTGCAGGGGATCGTCGTGCTGATGGCCGTGGTCGTGGCGGTGACGAACTTCCTCGTGGACGTCCTCGCCGCCCTGATCGACCCGAGGGTGAGGTACTGATGACCAGCGGAGAGATCACGAGCGTCGGCATCGCCGGCGCGGCCCCCGAGCACGTGGGCGGCCGGGGCGCCTGGTTCAAGAAGCTGCCCGTGGTGCACCAGGTGCGGCAGAGCGTCGGGCTGCAGCGCGGCATGCTGGTCGCGGGCCTCGTCCTGACGGCCCTGTTCGTGCTGGTCGCGGTGTTCGCGCCGCTGCTGGCGCCGTACGGCTGGTCGCAGCTGCGCGACCTCGACGGCGCGTTCGGCGCCCAGATGCCCCCGAGCGCCGAGCACTGGTTCGGCACCACGGTGGGTGGCTACGACGTGCTGTCCCGCGTGGTGTGGGGGGCGCGCACGGCGCTGCTCGTGGTGATCGTGGCGGTGCTGTCGTCGATCGTCGTCGGCGTGCTGCTCGGCCTGGTGTCCGGGTACTTCGGCGGCTGGCTCGACCGGGTGCTCGTCGTCGTCGCGGACGCGATCTACGCGTTCCCGTCCCTGCTGCTCGCGATCCTGCTCGCCATCGTCATCTCCGGCGGGCAGTCGAGCATGTGGGGCGGCATCCTCGCCGCCGCGCTGTCGATCACGGTGGTGTTCGTGCCGCAGTACTTCCGGGTGGTGCGCGCCGAGGTGGTGCGCATCAAGGCGGAGGCGTTCGTCGACTCGGCGCGCGTGCTCGGCACGGGGCACTGGCGCATCATGACGCGCCACGTGCTGCGCAACTCCACGCGCACCCTGCCGCTCATCGTCACCCTCAACGCGTCGGAGGCGATCCTCACGCTCGCCGGCCTCGGCTTCCTCGGCTTCGGCATCGAGCCGACGGCGGCCGCGGAGTGGGGCTACGACCTGCAGCGCTCGCTCGCCGACGTCACCTCCGGCATCTGGTGGACCGCGCTGTTCCCGGGCCTCGCCATCGTCCTCGCGGCGATGGGCATGACGCTCATGGGCGAGTCGCTCAACGACCTGGCCGACCCGCGCCTGCGCTCGCGCGCGCGCTCGGGGCAGGTGGCCGGCGCGGTCGCCGCCACCTCGGTGGAGGCGGACGCCTCCGACCCCGAGAACCCGGCGTCCGCCGAGCGCGAGAACCCGAAGGGAGGCGACGCATGAGCACCGAAGCATCGAACGGCGCCGTCGCATCGAACGGCGCCGTCGCGTCGATCAAGGACCTCGCGGTCTCGTTCGCCACGGACGCCGGCCCGGTGCGGGCCGTCGACGGCGTGAGCCTCGACGTCCAGCCCGGCGAGGTGCTCGCCGTCGTCGGCGAGTCCGGCTCGGGCAAGACCGTCACGGCCAAGACCATCCTCGGCCTGCTGCCGGAGACGGCCACGACGAGCGGCGCCGTCGTCCTCGCGGGGCGCGACGGTGCGACGACCGACGTCGTGAACGTGTCGGCGGCAAAGCTGCGCCAGGTGCGCGGCCGTGACGTGGCGATGGTGTTCCAGGAGCCGTCCAGCGTGCTCAACCCCGTGTACACGGTGGGGTGGCAGATCGCCGAGGGCATCCGGGCGCACGGCGACGTGTCGAAGAAGGAGGCGCGGCGCCGCGCGATCGAGGTGCTCGGCACGGTCGGCATCCCCGACCCCGAGCACCGCGTGGACCACTACCCGCACCAGTTCTCGGGCGGGCAGAAGCAGCGCATCGTCATCGCGATGGCGCTGGTGCTGGGGCCGAGCCTCATCGTCGCGGACGAGCCGACGACGGCGCTCGACGTCACCGTGCAGGCCGAGATCCTCGACCTGCTGCGGCACCTGCGCGACGAGACGGGCACCGCCATCGTGCTCATCACGCACAACATGGGCGTGGTGGCCGACCTGGCCGACCGCGTCGCCGTGATGTACCAGGGCAAGGTCGTGGAGCAGGCGCCGGTGCGCGACCTCTTCGCCGACCCGCAGGCCGACTACACGAAGGCGCTGCTCAAGGCCGTGCCGCGCGTCGGGGAGGGCACCGCCCGCGCCGTCGAGCGCGCGGCCGCCCGCCCCGAGGGGTGGGCGTCGTCCGAGCCGGTGGTGCGGGCCGAGGGCCTGACCATCACCTACCCGGGCAGGTTCCGGCAGCCGGCGTTCACCGCGGTGGACGGCGTGGACCTCGCGATCCGCCCCGGCGAGGTGCTGGGGCTGGTGGGGGAGTCGGGCTCGGGCAAGACGACGATCGCCCGCGCCATCGCCGGCCTGACGCCCGTCAGCGGTGGGTCGCTGCGCGTGCTCGGCACCGAGATGCGCGGCGCCAAGGGGCGCGACCTCAAGGCGATGCGCCCGCGGCTCGGGTTCGTGTTCCAGGACCCGGCCACGTCGTTCAACCCGCTGCTCACCATCGCCGAGTGCGTTGCGGAGCCGCTGGTCGTGCACGGGCGGGCGCGGAACCCGGAGGCCGCGCGCGGCCGCGTCGACGCGCTGCTCGAGGCCGTGCAGCTGCCCCGCAGCTACGGCGACCGCTTCCCGCACGAGCTGTCCGGCGGGCAGCGGCAGCGGGCGTCGTTGGCGCGCGGACTGGCGCTCGACCCGGAGCTGCTGATCGCGGACGAGCCGACGTCGGCCCTCGACGTGTCCGTGCAGGCGCGCGTGCTGGAGCTCTTCGCCGAGCTGCAGAAGGAGCTCGGCTTCGCCTGCCTGTTCGTGTCGCACGACCTGGCCGTCGTGGACCTCCTCGCCGACCGGATCGCGGTGCTCTACCGCGGGCACCTGGTCGAGGAGGGCACCGGCGAGCAGGTGCTCGGCGGTCCGCGCGAGGACTACACCAAGCAGCTGCTGGCCTCGCTGCCGCTGCCCGACCCGGAGGCGCAGGCCGCGCACCGGGACGGGCTGCACGCCCTGCGCGCCGCGAGATAGAGAACCCTTCCCCGCGAGATAGAGAGGTCGGGTTCTCTATCTCGCGGGCTAGAGGCCGAGCGCGTCCTTCCACTCCTGTGGCAGGAGCGCGTAGCCGACGAACGCGACGACGTCGAGCAGGGTGTGCGCGACGACGAGCGGCACCACCCGCTGCCGGCCCCAGCGGCTGGTGTAGAACCACGAGAAGACGACGCCCATCACGACGTTGCCGAAGAACGGGCCGATGCCCTGGTACAGGTGGTACGAGCCGCGCAGCAGCGAGCTCCACACCACGAACCACAGGCGGGACCAGCCGAGGTCGCGCGTGCGCTCGTGCAGGTAGGCGACGGCCACGACCTCTTCGAGCAGCCCGTTCTGCAGGGCGGCGACGACCAGCACGGGCACCGTCCACCAGTGCTCGTTCAGGGCGCTGGCCTGCACGGACACGGTGATCCCCAGGGCCCGCCCCAGCAGGTAGAACGCCAGCCCGGGGATGCCGATGGCGGCCGCCAGCCCGAAGCCCCACGCGACGTCGCGGCCGGGGTGCGCGTCCTCCAGGCCCCAGTCGAGGCCGATCCGACGGCGCGTGCCCCGCCACGTGGCGCCCGCCCGTCCGCTGAGCAGGTACAGCGCCAGCGCGACCGGGACCAGTGCGAAGAAGATGCCCAGCAGCTGATAGGTGAGGTCGAGGAGCGAGCGGTCCGACTGGCTGGCGTTGAGGGTCGCGGACTGCTCCGCGAGCGGGGTCTCGGCCGTGAGCCTCGCGATGATGTTGACCAGCGCGTACACGCCGCTCTGCCCCAGGCTGAGGCCCAGCACGATCCAGATCTCGGCGGTGGTGCGGCGGCGGGCGGCGGGCGTCGCGGCGGGGGCCACGGGGGCCAGGACGGCGGGCTGCTCGGCGGTCACGGGGTCAGCGTAGGCCGCGCCGCCGCGAACCTCAGCAGCACCTCAAGGCGGTCACCGGGTGATGCCCGGGCGGCTCCGAGCGTGGTGCCAGGCAGTTCCCTTCCATGACGCTCCAGGAAACGAGGAACCATGTCCACAGCACAGTCAGCACCGCGACGTCCGTCCCGGCTCTGGGCGACGGTGCTCGGCGCCGTCGTCGCCCTGTCCGCCACGGTTGGCCTGTCCGTGGCGGCCGCCGCTCCGGCGTCCGCGGCCCTGCCGTACTGCACGTCGTCGGTGACCGAGCAGAAGGTCATCCACGGCGCCTACCGCTCCGCGAAGATCCCGTCGCGCAGCGGCAATGTCTCCTGCCAGATGGCGCAGGGCGCGAACGGCAAGCACGTCAACGCGCTCCAGGCGGCGCTCAAGAAGTGCTACGGCCAGAACATCGCGGGCGACGGCGACTTCGGACCGGCCACGAAGCAGGCGCTGAAGAACGCGCAGTCCGCCATCAACAAGAAGCTGGCTGCGTCGGGGAGCAAGACCCGGATCAGCGTGGACGGCATGTACGGGAGCGAGACCCGCACCTACCTGAACTGGCCCTTCTACGGCGGGTACGTCCAGTACTGCATCCGCCTCTGACGGCCGTGAGTGCCGGCCTAGCCGTCCTCCCGGGAGGGCCGGCCGGGACGCCGGGCGGGTGCCGCGTCGCGCGGCAGCCGTCCGGCGTCCTTGAGCGCCCGGCGCAGCAGCAGGTCGATCTGCGCGTTGACGCTGCGCAGGTCGTCGGCGGCCCAGCGGGCGACGGCGTCGTGGATCGCGGGGTCCAGGCGCAGCAGGACCTGCTTGCGGACGGGCCGGGCGGGGCGGCCGGGACGCCCGGAGCCCGGGGACGACGGCGCGTCGTCCCCGGGCTCGTCCCCAGGTGCAGGGGCGGCGGGCGTCACTGGTACAGCGATCCCGCGTTGACGACGGGGGTGGCGCGGCTCTCGCCGCACAGCACCACCAGCAGGTTGGACACCATGGTGGCGCGGCGCTCGTCGTCGAGCGTGACGACGCCCTCGGACTCGAGGCGGTTCAGCGCGTCCTCGACCATCGACACGGCGCCCTCGACGATCCGCGACCGGGCGGCGATGATCGCGCCCGCCTGCTGGCGCTGGAGCATGGCCTGCGCGATCTCGGGGGCGTACGCGAGATTGGAGATGCGGGCCTCGACCACCTCGACGCCGGCGACGGCGACGCGGGCCGCGACCTCGGTCGCGATCTCCGCGGACACCAGCTCCGTGGCGCCGCGCAGCGACTCGACGCCGTCCCCGCCGTCGTACGGGTGGGACATGGCGACGTGCCGCAGCGCCGACTCGGCCTGCACGGAGACGAAGTCGTCGTAGTCCTCGACGGCGAAGCTCGCGCGGGCCGTGTCGGCCACCTGCCAGACGACGATCGCGGCGATGTTGATCGGGTTGCCGTCGGCGTCGTTGACCTTCAGCTCGCTGGTCTCGAAGTTGCGGACCCGCACGGAGACGCGGCGACGGGTGGTCAGCGGCACGGTGAGCACGAGCCCGGTGCGGCGGATCGTGCCGAGGTAGCGGCCGAAGAGCTGGACGACGAGCGTCTGGCCGGGGCTGATCACGCCGATGCCGGTGAGCAGCAGGACTGCCACGACGAGGGCGACGACGCCGAGCACGGACACGGCGGAGGCGCTGGCCAGGGCTGCGACGCCGGCGACGCCCAGCACGATGACCAGGAGCACGGCGACGAGCGCGCCCCCGGCGCCGAGGGACCAGGCGGCGCGCTCCTCGACGTCGACGCGGGTGCCGTCGTGGCCGACGGGACGGCCGGCGGGGGTGCCGCCGGTGGTGGCCTGCGGGGGAGTGCTGTCGCTCATCGGTGCTCCTGGGTCGGGGGACGCGAGGTCTCGTGCGCTGCGATAGCAAAGTGATATCACATTTTTGGGGGGTTGTGCACGGGGCTGCGCGATGCCATGATCGACAAATCAGTTTGCAGCACAAAGTTCTCTGCCGGACCCCGAGAGGTAGCGATGACCGACCACCCCGACCGCCCCGACGACGACGCCGGGCTGGCCGCTGCCGACTCGCTCCGGCTCATCCGCGAGCAGCAGGACCGCGCCCGCGCGGCCCTCGGGCCGGACGGCCGCGCGCTCTACGGTGCGTGGGGCGTCGCGTGGCTGGCCGGCTACCTGGTGCTGTGGTTCAGCGCGCAGGGGCGCGAGCAGCCGGAGGCCTGGGCGTACTGGGTCTTCGCCGGTGCGCTCGCCGCGGCCGTCGTGTTCACGATGGTGCACACCATGAGCCGCACCTCCGGCACGCGCGGCGTCTCCGCCCGCACGGGCGCGATGTACGGCTGGGCGTGGATGCTCGGCTTCCTCACCTTCAGCGCGTTCCTCGGCGGGCTCGCGCGCGCCGGCGCCGACGGCGAGCTCATGGGCCTCGCCAGCAACGGCGGCGCGTGCCTCGTCGTCGGGCTCCTGTACCTGGGCGGGGCGGTCGCGTTCGACGACCGCAGCCTCTTCGTCCTCGGGGCCTGGATCCTGCTGGTCGCCGCGGCCGCCACGCTCGTCGGCCTGCCCCTCACCTACCTCGTGATGGCGTTCGCGGGCGGCGGCGGCTTCCTCGTGATGGCCCTCGTCGAGCACCTGCGCATCGTGCGCCGACGGCGGCGCGCGGGGGAGGGGGCGGGCCGTGGCTGACGCCCTCGACCCGGTCATCCACGCGCCCGCCCGGCTGCGGGTCGTCGCGACGCTCGCCGCGCTCGACGCCGGCGACGAGCTGAGCTTCCCCAGGCTGCAGAAGCTGCTCGACATGACCGCCGGCAACCTGTCCACCCACCTGCGCAAGCTCGAGGACGCGGGGTACGTCCGCGTCACCAAGACCCACGAGGGTCGCACCCCCGCGACGTACCTCGCCCTCACGCAGCACGGGCGTCGCGCCTTCGAGGACTACCAACAGGCCCTCACCGGCCTGCTGAGAGGAGCCGGATCATGACCCGCACCCGACCGCCCGAGCGCGCGCCCGCCGTCGCGCCCCCGTCCCCGGCAGCGACGGACCGCTCTGCGGACGCCGTCGTCGGCGTGCGCGGGGTGACGCGCCGCTTCGGCGACGTCGTCGCGCTCGACGACGTGTCGCTCGACGTCGGCCCGGGAGAGCTCGTGGGGCTGCTCGGGCCCAACGGGGCCGGCAAGTCCACGCTGCTCTCGCTGGTCAGCGGGCAGCGTCGCCCCGACGCGGGCACCGTGCGCCTGCTGGGCGGCGACCCGCGCGACGCCGCCAGCCGCGCCGGCCTCGGCATCACCCCGCAGGAGACGGGGCTGCCCGCCACGCTGCGGGTGCGCGAGGTGGTCGACTTCGTCGGCGGGCACTTCGCCGACCCGGTGCCCACCGGCGAGCTGCTGGAGCAGTTCGGGCTCGCCGACCTGGCCCGCCGCCAGACGGGCGCCCTGTCCGGCGGGCAGAAGCGGCGCCTCGCCGTCGCGCTGTCGCTGGTGGGGCGGCCGCGCGTCGTCCTGCTCGACGAGCCCACCACCGGGCTCGACGTCGGCGCCCGCCAGGCGCTGTGGGACGCGATCCGCGCCTACCACGCGGCCGGCGGCACGGTGCTGCTCACCAGCCACTACCTCGAGGAGGTGCAGGCGCTGGCGCAGCGCGTCGTCGTCATCGACCGCGGCGTGGTGCGGGCGGACGACGCGCTCGACGCCATCCTGCGGCGCGTGGGCCTGCGCCGGGTGGCGCTGCGCGCGACGGCCGACCTGGCCACGTGGCCCGGCGTCGTGCGCGCCGAGCGCCTCGACGACGGCACGCAGGAGCTGTACACGGCGGACGCCGACGAGCTCGTGCGGTCGCTGGTGCGCGGCGACGTGGACTTCCACGACCTACGCATCCGGGGCGCGAGCCTCGAGGAGGCGTTCGAGGAGATGGTGACGGAGGCGGACCGATGAGCGCGACGACCCCTGCCCGACCGGCGGCCCCCGGGCCGCTGGCGCTGACGTGGCTGCACCTGCGCTACCAGTTCCTCGAGACGGTGCGCGTGCCGATCGCGGTGCTGGGCAACATGCTGTTCCCCGCGCTGGCGATGTTCTTCTTCGTGGTGCCGCAGCGCGAGGTGGCGAACAACCCGCTGTGGGCCACGATGTCGGTGGCGAGCCTCGGCCTGTTCGCCGTCTGCTCGGCGAGCCTGTTCACCTACGGGCTGGGCGTGGCCGAGGACCGGCAGCTCCCGTTCGACCCGTTCCTGCGCTCCCTGCCCGCGGGCCCCGGGCCGCGGATGGTCGCGCGGATCGGCAACGGCGCGATCTTCGCGCTGTTCGGGCTGGTGCCGCTCATCCTCATCGGCTGGCTGTTCACCGCCGCGACCGTGACGCTCGGGCAGCTGCTCGCCGGGGTGGGCACCATCCTGCTGGTGTCCGTGCCGTTCGTGCTGCTGGGCATGGCGGTGGGGTACTCGCTGTCCGCGAAGGCCGCGCTGCCGGTCGTGCAGGCGGTGCTGTTCCCGCTGGCGTTCGCGGGCGGCCTGTTCCTGCCGCCGCAGGCCTTCCCGGGGTGGCTGGACGCGATCTCGCAGGCCACCCCGACGCGCGCCGGTCGTGACCTGCTGGTGCAGGCACTCACCGGCGAGCCCGCCTACGGGCTGGCGTGGGTCGTGCTGCTCGGCTGGACCGTGCTGTTCGCCGTCCTGGCCGTCGGCGCCTACCGCCGCGACGAGGGTCGCCGCTTCCGCTGAGCCGCCGGTCGCCCAGCCGGTGTGTTGTGAGCGCGATTTCGGGGACTATTCGTGACCGAATAGTCCCCTGCTGAACTCCACGGACATTCGAAAGCTTTGAGGAAGTAGGACATCTTGCTCGACGTCAACGTCTTCGACGAGCTGCGTATCGGCCTGGCCACGGC